>JARRPX010000004.1 GCA_037382465.1 Anaerolineales bacterium
CTCCTGAAGCTTTCGACGTCGAGGTCATCGACGAAGGCGGGCGCGGCTTTCTCGGATTGGGAAACCGGCAAGTAAGAGTACGGCTTACGATACGCACCTCTGCGTCGCAGGAGGCGCAGGACGAGCGGCGGTCTCAAGAACCCGCCGAAGCGGTGCCCCAAATGGAAGGCGAGGATGCCGAAGTCGTGCGGGTCGCGCGCGAGACGGTCGCCGAGCTGCTGCAGCGCATGGACATCCGCGGAGACGTCGAAGCCAGCTGGGGAGAATCGGACGAGGAAGGAAGGATCCGCCCACTTCTCGTCGACATTCACGGCGATGACCTGAACGTTCTGATCGGCCGCCGCGGCAAGACGCTTTACGCGCTGCAGTACATCACCCGTCTGATTCTGGGCAAGGAGCTCAAACGTCCGGTCGCCGTTGTGATCGACGTCGAGGGCTATCGCGCTCGTAAGGAAAAACAACTGCGCAGGCTCGCGCGCCGCATGGCACAGCAAGCGCTGGAAACCGGCCGTACCATGACCCTCGAACCGATGGCGCCCAACGAGCGGCGCATCATCCACATCGAACTACGCGACGACCCGAACGTCAAGACCGTCAGCGTCGGTGAAGGGGATCGTCGAAAAGTCACCATCGTTCCCGTCCGCTAGAGAACCCGGCAAACCATGGCATCTCTTCCGGAGATTCGTCGTTCGAGCAAACCCACGCCCATCGATTACCTCGTCATCGGCCACATCGCAAAGGACCAATCCCCGCAGGGAGATGAGATCGGGGGGACTGCAGCGTATGCCGGCCGGACGGCGCAGGCACACGATTTGTCTGTCGGCGTTCTGACCTCGTACGCCGGGGATCTCAACCTGAGCCCCTTAAACGGTTTGGACATCCGCAACGTTTCGTCCGCAGCCACGACGACCTTCGAAAATCTTTACACCGCCCGGGGACGCGACCAGTTCTTACGCAGCGTAGCTGAACCCATTCACGCAGCTGCCGTCCCTGAGAAATGGCAGCAAACACCGCTCGTGCATCTCGGACCGATCGCCAACGAGGTGAGCCCGGATCTGATCGGATGCTTTGCGGAGGCGTTCATCGGTCTGACGCCGCAGGGCTGGCTGCGCAGATGGAACGAAGACGGAAAAATCCATCTCATGCATTGGGAGACCATTCGAGACGTCCTGCCGCTGGCCGATGCGGTCGTTCTCAGCCTGGAAGACCTCGATAACGTTCCCCAGACCGTTCCAGCCGTGGCGGAAAACTGCCGGCTGCTCGTCGTCACCGATGGACCGAACGGGGCATGGGTACATTTCAAAGGTCAGCGGCGGCATTTTCCTGCCCCGCGCATGGTGGAAGTAGATCCGACCGGCGCCGGGGATATCTTCGCCGCTGCATTTTTCATCCACGTTCAACGCCATCGAGATCCGTGGGAAGCGGCCCGTCTGGCGACGGAATTGGCCTCTAAATCCGTCATGCGAACGGGCATCGAAAGCTCGCCGTCGCGGGAAGAAGTGCGAGCTTTGCAGGCAGAGGTGCGTTGATGACTCGAATATACACCCTGGTCAACCAGAAGGGCGGCGTGGGCAAGACGACAACGGCGATCAACCTCGGCGCTTACCTGGCGAAAATGGGACAAAAAGTGCTGCTCGTGGATCTCGATCCACAAGCCAACGCCACGTCCTGCCTGGGCATCAACCACGCCGAGATCAAGGTCGGCACGTACGACGTCCTCATTGGCCGCAAACCGGCCGCTGAAAGCACGTTGATCAATCCGAAATTGAAAATGTCCTTGATGCCCTCATCCCCTGCCTTGGCGGGCGCACAAGTCGAATTGGTGGGAATCGACGGCCGGGAAAAGCTACTGCAGGAGGCCCTGGCGCCGATCACGGGTCAATACGACTACATCTTGATCGATTGCCCGCCGTCGTTGGGACTGCTGACGATCAATGGATTGATGGCCGCATCCCATGGCGTGATCATCCCCATCCAATGCGAGTATCTTGCCCTCGAAGGACTGACCCAGCTCATGAAGACGCTTCAACGTGTACGCAGCAGTCTCTTTCCCGCACTGGCAATTCGAGGTATGCTGCTGACGATGTACGACAGCCGGACCAACCTCTCGAAGGACGTCGTCGATGAAGTGCGCCAACACTTCCCCGGCAGAGTTTTCCATGCGATCATCCCCCGCAGCATTCGTTTGGCAGAAGCGCCGTCCCATGGGGTGCCGATCCTAGCATACGATCCGGGCTCTCCCGGAGCCGCCGCCTATCAATCCCTGGCGCAGGAAATCCTGCAAGGTGACGGCGTGGACCTGCGCGAAGCCAGTAAAAAAGTGTGAGGCCTGATATGAGCCGCAAGCGAGGTCTTGGAAAAGGTCTGGACGCTCTCATTCCGACGGGCGAAGAGCAGCCGGAAGTTGAAAGCGGCGTGCTCCAGGTTCCTATCGACGACATCGTTCCCAATCCGCGCCAGCCGAGAGCGAACTTCGACGAGCAAGGCCTGCAATCCCTGGCAGACTCGATCCGGGAGCACGGTGTCCTGCAGCCTCTGATGGTCGCGAGAGGTTCCGAGGCGGAAGGTTACGTGCTGATCGCCGGTGAGCGGCGGCTGCAAGCGGCGCGAATCGCCGGTCTGGCGACAGTTCCGGTCATCGTACGCCAGGCAGACGACCAGCAAAGTCTGGAATGGGCGCTCGTCGAGAATCTGCAGCGGACGGACCTGAATCCGCTCGAGGCGGCGCAGGGATACGAACAATTGGCCAGCGAATTCGGGCTGTCCCACGAGCAGATCGCAAAACGTGTGGGCAAGAGCCGCACGGCGATCAGCAACACCTTACGGCTGCTCAAACTCTCTCCGGCCGTGCGCAAAGCGCTGCTCGATGGAACGATACACGAAGGGCATGCCCGCGCTTTGCTGGCTCTCTCCAGCGCGCAGGCGCAATCGGCCGCGCTGCAAACGATCTTGCAAAATGACTTCAGCGTCCGTCAGGCGGAATCCCTGGTGCGCCGGCTGACGGGGGAAAAAAAGCAATCGGCGCCGGTGAAGAAGAAAACGCCGGAGGAAACTGCCCTCGAGGATCAACTGCGCCAGGCGCTGGGCACCAAAGTGAGTCTGCAGCAAAGCAAAGGCAGCGGCAGGATCATCATCCACTTTTACTCCGACGAAGAGTTGAACGCCCTCATCGAATACCTGCTGGGATCTTCGTAGGCGCTTCGCATGCACTACATAATCTACGGTACGGGAGCAGTCGGCGGTCTGATTGGCGGCCGGCTTGCCTTGTCCGGCCAGCGTGTTACGTTCCTGGCGCGTCCGCACGTCGCTGAAGCGCTGCGTACAAACGGGCTGACTCTGCAGACAGACGGTACTCGCACGCGCCTGGCGCAGCCCGAAACCATCACGGAGCTGCGCGCCGCATTTTCTGATCCTCCGGCGGATCTGATCGTCCTCACCGTGAAAGCGTACGATTGCCGTTCCGCGGCGCAGGACATCCAGGCTGCCGCCGTGGCCCGAATTCCCGTTCTTTCGATGCTCAACGGCGTTGGCAACGAGCAGACGCTGGCCGAGCTGCTCGGCGAGGACCGAGTCCTCTCGGGCACGCTGACCACTGCGGTGCAGCACCTGGAGCCGGGACTGATCCGCATCGAAAGGGAGCGCGGGGTGGGATTGGTGCAGGATCGAGCGATCGTACCGGGCATCGCAGCGGAACTGCGCCAGGCCGGATTCGACGTCCGGCTCTACCACGATCGTGCGCGCCTGAAGTGGTCCAAATTGCTGACCAACATCGTCGCCAATGCCAGTTCAGCCATCCTGGGATGGCCGCCCGAACGCATATTCGCCCACCCCGGCCTGGCCCGGCTGGAGATCGAAGCCCTGCGAGAGACGATGCGCGTGATGCGAGGCCTGGGAATCAGCCCGCAAAATCTGCCCGGCGTACCCGTGGCCCTGCTCGGGCGGGCGATCTTCCTGCCGGCGGGGGTCATCCGTCCCGTGCTGGGGAAAGTCGTAGCAAAAGGCCGAGGGGAAAAGCTGCCGTCCTTCCACTACGACATCGGCAAAGGCCGCAGCGAAGTGGAATGGTTGAATGGCGCCGTCGTGCACCAGGGAAGCGAGCAAGGCATTGCTACACCGGCAAATCGGACGCTCACAGACGCGATGCTCGAGCTGACGAAGCACCAGACGGATCCGAAATTATTTCGGGATGACCCTGAAAGGCTGCTGAGGCGCGCCAGGGAAATTGGCGTTCCGGGTATATGATTTTATAATTTACGGCCAGATGGGCTCTTGACCAGGGAATCTCTCGATTGTGGACTGATTCTACGTAACTTGCTCACACACCAATTTAGCTCAGGAAGATTCCGCAATTGCCAGGATGCATCCGGCGTAACTCGCTTGCTCAAAGCACTCCTTCACACGCTTGTCTGTGAATGAGATCGAAGATGACAATCGCTCGAGGAGGACAGCCATAAAACACACCCAACTGATCAACAATGCGTTCAAAATCATGTTACAAAATGGATCGTTGTGGATCGTGACGGTAATTACGATCGGTACGGTGACTGTCGTTCAAACCCTGCTCGGGCAAGCCGGAATCGCGTTTGCGATCCTGACTTCACTCCTTGCTTTTACATACACTGCGTTCTTGCCGGGAGCGCTGATTCACCTGGTCAACGCCATCGCAGAGCGGCATTCCGTGACCGTACAGGACGGATTTACTGCCGCCATACGCAATCTCCTTCGTTTGTTGGGGCTGCGGGTCATTCTCCTGCTGCCGGTATGGATCATTTCATTCCTGGCAACCAGAACGTACGCCAGCGCGATGGGCCAGGCCGCTGGAACGGGTGAACTTCAATCGTCAGCCGCATACACGCAATCAGGAATCCTTCTGGGCATTCGCTGTTTCATCAGTTTGCTAACCATTTTTTCAGGCGCCATCAGCGTTGGGGCCGATCGTGCAGTGGTTCTGGAAGGTATGATCGTTTTCGACGCGCTGAAGCGCGGCGTACGCATATTATTGGATAAATTGAAGGATTTCATCGTAATTGGATTTTTACTGGGGCTGGTCATCGTCGTACCGGCAGTATTCTTGACATGTTGTCTTAGTTCAAGCATCATTCCACTGTCGCTGCAGAATAACGCATTCCCGGATCTCGGTAATGTCCTGCGCTCGTTCCATAATGATCCATTCAGCAACCTCCCCATCTTGGCCATCAACGTGGCCATCAGTATATTCTTTGAGTCCTTGGTGCAAATCCTGTCTTCAAGCGCCTGGACACTGGCCTTCCGCTATTGGCAGGGAATGGACCCCATCGTTCCCCAGGATCAGCCAGAAATCACTGTCGTAGAATAATTGCAGCCGGGGGAATAGCAACACTGTAGGAAAAGATATGCATGATTTTCACGATTTCACACGCAACCAACGATCCACGAACGGGTTGCTATCGTAAAATCATATCGACACCGATACAAAGGGGGATATGCAGGATCGATCCATATCCCCACATCCGAAAGCTCGCCTCGTGTCCGGCGCGGTATACTTGTGCGAGCCATGACAATCTAAGGAGATTCACATGACTGAAAAATCGGCCTCGTTCGAGGGGCAAGTTGCCATCGTTACCGGCGGATCCGGCGGGATCGGACAATCCATCGTTCAATCGTTCGCCACGCGCGGCGTATCGGTCGCGGTTGCGGATTACGCCTTCGAAAGCGCGGTGAAAGTTGCAGCCGATATCAGCAAGTCGACGGGAGTCAAGGCGATCGCCGTCAAAGTGGACGTCTCGGATTTCGAACAGGCCAAAGCGATGGCCGAGACGGTCATCAAGGAACTCGGAAGGATCGACATCCTGGTCAACAACGCCGGCATCACGCGCGACGATCTCATCATCCGCATGCCCGTTGAGGATTGGGACGCCGTGATCAACGTCAATCTCAAAGGCGGCTGGAATTGTTCCAAGGCCGTCGTGCGCAGCATGATGAAGCAGCGCTACGGCCGCATCGTAAACATCTCATCCGTTTCCGGACAGGTCGGACAAGCCGGGCAAACCAACTACTCGGCCTCGAAAGCCGGGTTGATCGGCTTCACCAAAGCCCTGGCGCGCGAGGTTGCCACGCGCGGCATCACCGTCAACGCCGTGGCGCCCGGATTCATCCCGACGCCGCTGACGGAAACCCTTCCACAAGAATTGATGGATTACATCCTGGGCATGACTCCCATGGGACGCATGGGCTCCACAGAAGAAATCGCCGCGGCCGTAACCTTCCTGGCCTCCCCCGAAGCATCCTACATCACCGGCCAGGTTCTGGGTGTGGATGGCGGTATGGCGATGATGTAGGTAGAATATATTTAACAACATTGCAGGCGGATTTTCTCGTTCTCGAGAACGAAAGCACATAACCCGAACGGAGGAAACCGCCTCCAGTGTGTCAAGCCGTTCACGTTTCTTTTGGCGTACGCACAAGATCTATCCATGAGGTATGCTGAAGTCGGAGCGGACGAGGCTTACGACACGATGCCGCCGCCCGTGTTTGCGGGAAATCGTGTCTCGAATTCGGTAAAATAGCAGTCGATATCTGCGTCAAACGAACCAGGGAGTGAAAAGACATGGCTGCGAAAGAAAAGGATGCCGCACGAGCGCCCGGCGCGACGACGATCGCCCCAAACGTGCTCGTTACAACTGCAAGGCTGGCCGCACTGGGTGTTCAGGGAGTCGCTGCAGTCGCTCCAGGCCCCAGCAGTGTAAACCGGCTCTTCCGCCGCGGATCCGGCGAAGGCGTCCGTATCGAAATCGACAACGAAGCGGTGTCTGTTGATCTGCACCTCGTACTAGAAAAAGACACCAACGTCCGAGACGTGAGCCGCAAGGTCCAGGAAAATGTCGCCCGAGCGATCGAAGACATCGTTGGAATGCAGGTTACGCGCATCGATGTACACATCGAAGACATCGATTACACCTAACCCCGGCCGATGCGCGCGTCATGAAGCGTGAAAGGCGGCGCGCGCGAAGTCTGGCGCTGCAGATACTCTATGAAGTCGACTGCGTCGGGCATCCATTGGAGGAAGTCCTGGCCGGCCGCCTGGAGAGGAGCAGCGATCTCGAGGAGGAAACAGCGGCATTTCTCCGTCAAATGGTATTGGGTGCGTTCGAGCATGCAGAAGAATTGGACGCCATGATCGCCAGCTGCGCACCGGATTGGCCGGTGGATGAGCTGGCGATTTTAGACCGGAACATCCTGAGAATCGCACTGTGGGAGATCAAGATTTACACAAAAACTCCGGTGAAGGTTGCCATCAATGAAGCCGTGGAACTGGCAAAACGTTTCAGCTCCGATAACGCCCCTCGATTCATCAACGGCGTTCTGGGCACCTTGATTCGGGAAGATGAAGAGTCTTGATCTTTGACAAATAGGAAAACCGAGTAAAGACGCATGAACATATTTGGCGTGGGTACGCTTGAAATCATTTTCATCTTGATCATCGCCCTCATCTTCATCGGCCCGGAAGACATTGGAAAGTATGCCCGCTCAGCAGGACGTTTCTTAAACCGTTTCTACCGTTCGGATACCTGGCGACTATTTCGCGAAACCTCGCGCAACATACGCTCCTTGCCCAACCGATTGGCGCGTGAAGCCGCGCTCGAGGAGTTGGAAGAGATCAAGCGTACGATCGAAGATACGGCGGAAGAATTGAACGAGGTGCAGGATGAATTGGATGAAACGGAAAAGGAACTCACCGAATCATCAAAACCTGCCGGTAAGAAAGAATCTCCCAGTCTGCAGGAATCGCAAGGACTCGAGGATGGTCTGAAAGCCTGGACGCCGCAAGAAAAGGAAACCAAATCCAACGATACCACCGCTCCAGCGAAAGATGCGCAAAACGCTGAAGGCGATCAATAACGAGTGCTTCTATGAGACGCAGATTTCTAGACAAGGTCCGCCACATACTCGGGTTTCCATTTCGCTTGATCTCGAAACCCTTCCGCGCATTCAGGGAGTTCATCGAATACGAGCCGGAGGACACTCCCCTCGGCGATGCACTCACCAAGGCAGTCGAGCAGCCGTCCGCTTTGCTCGAACACCTCGAAGCGCTGCGAGGTCACATCATCCGCTCGGTCATCGTTCTCGTGATCATGATCATCGTGAGTATGACCTTTGCCAGCAAGGTCCTCGACTGGCTGGCCAAACCGATCGGCGGGATCGCCAACCTCCAAGCGATCGAAGTGACCGAATCCATAGGCGCCTTTATGCGCGTTTCGCTGCTGACGGGATTCGCCATGGCACTGCCCTACATCAGCGCCGAGATATTCGCCTACGTGAATCCGGGGCTGAAACCTCGTGAGCGCAAGTCGTTATTGGCCATCACGCCTTTCGCCACGGTGCTTTTCCTGATGGGCATGGCCTTTGCTTACTACATCATGCTCCCGGCCGCGCTGCCCTTCATGTTGGGTTTCATCGGCATCAACACTGTGCCGCGTCCCTCGAACTACATCCGTTTCGTCACCGGCGTGATGTTCTGGATCGGAGTCGCCTTCCAATTCCCGCTCGTCATCTACAGCATGGCGAGACTGGGTATCGTCCAGGCCAAAACGTTGGCTCAAGGTTGGCGCGTGGCGATTGTGGCCATCGCCGTTGTGGCGGCCGTCGTGACCCCGACGATCGATCCGGTAAACATGGCCATCGTCATGGTGCCGATGATCCTGCTTTACTTCATCAGCATCGCTGCGGCTGCGATCGCACAACGCCGGCTTGCCGCCTCCCAATTGAAGTCATAATTCACACACGCAAGCTGTTCATCGTCTTTGCCCTCCTTTCTCTCGTGCGGTAGAATTCGTGCGCTCCCGAATCCCTGGAATCCGGCACCCTCGCCCTGCTGTAAAGACGTAAGATGAATTGGATTCGTCGAGCGCAGCGGAGAAGTTGCGTTATCGGTACGACGATCGCCCAGTATGCATGGCCGCCGCAGTACATGGGTAAACGGCGAATTCGCAGCCATCGAGGTTTGAAAGGCCGATGGACAGAGCTTTCGTAGAATCCGCACCCCGGGAATTTGGCTCCGTGATCAGCACTCACGGATTGCGTCGAGAGTATCGCACGCTCGGCGTTTCGTTGACCGTGATCGGACTCTGCACGGCCTTCCTCAGCGCGGCAATCGGAATCTACCGCTGGTACTTCGCCTATCGCCATTTCGGACCCGCTGCTGTAGCACGCTGGTCCGGACCGGCCCTCGGGATCAGTTTCGCTTCCGCCATGCTGGGTCTCATCGGTCTGGCGTATTTATTGCACCTACGGGGAGCGTACACAAAAGTTTACGCCGGAGGCATCTTGATCAGCCGGAGAGGGAAATTCGAAAGAATCCCATGGGATCAAATTCAAGCCATCTCGACGTCGTCGGTGCGCTACGGCCTGCCCTGGTTTTCCTGGGGCAGGAGTTCGAAGATTACGATTCATCTCAAACCAAAGGGAAAGCGTTCCTTGAGCCAGTCGCTTACGAACCTGGATCAACTGGCGATCACGGCGAAAAAGTACGTCTATCCGGGATTGCTGGAACAATATCGCCAAGCACTGCAGCAAGGAGATGCAGTACAATTCGGTTCCATAGAAATCACGAGAAGAGAACTCCTTCACGGCAAGCGGAAGTATCCGTGGGCCGAAATCAACAAGGTCAAATTAGACAGGGGTTTTCTGATCATCGAAAAACAATCCGCCCACTGGAAGCGGAGAATGCGGCTGTCTGCACAGCGCATCCCGAACATCGATCTTTGCTTCCAGCTCATACAACATTTCCTCACGGAGGAAAAAACGAGACATCAGGGTGCCTGACAGAATGCAAAGCGGAAAGCTAACCCACAATCCATTAATAAACTCGATGAGCAAACACCGATCGATGTACTTGCTTCTCGTGATACTCTTGATTCCGCTCGTATCGGGCTGTTCGCTCACCGACATGTTCTCGGGCAGCAGCGGCCCCACGTCCAGAGTGATTCCCACGGCCACACCGCTGCCGGCCGCGGAGGTCGTCTTCAGTGCATCCCCGCCCGCGGACACGACCTCGAAATCCGACCTGGCGCTCGTCGTCGTCGACGAAGTGACCGGTCTCGACTATAACACCGTTACGCATGAAATGAAGCGCCAAAAGGATGGACACTGGGAAGTCCATGTCGCCGTGCCCGTCAGCTCAGTGCTGCACTACCGCTACACTCGCCAGTCGCCGTCGCCCGCGGACGAGGCGGACACCATGGGAAATCCCATCGAATATCGCCTGGCGAAAATCGATGGTCCAACCCGGATCGATGATGTCATTGCCACCTGGAGCGACGCTGCCTATCAAGGACCCGTAGGCAGGATTATCGGTCAGCTCACCGATCAAGCCGATGGATCGCCGCTTGCGGAGATGGTCGTGGTCGTTGCGGGCGTTCGCACGTTCAGCGACGGGGAGGGAAATTTCCGCATCGAAGGTCTTCAACCCGGTTTGCACCAACTCGTGGTCTTCAGCCCGACCGGCGCGTACCAAACCGTGCAGCAAGGCGCGCTGATTGCCGCAGACAGCACGACTCCCATTGCGCTGCAGCTCTCGGCTGCGCAACGGGTTCAAGTTACTTTTGAGATCTCCGTTCCGGAAGACACGATCCCCGGCATACCGCTGCGCATCGCCGGCAACGTACAGCAAATGGGCAACGTCTTCAGCCCGCTTTCCGGCGGCGTAAATCTGAGTGTGGCCAAGATGCCCGAAGCCCTTCTGGTGACTCCTACCGATTACATCTCCGTCGTGACGCTCTACAGCGGCACAGACCTGCGTTACAAATACACGCTCGGGGACGGCTTCTGGAACGCCGAGCGCGATCCGGATGGCTATTTCCTGACGCGGCAATTAATCGTCCCGGACTACGACATCATCTTAAAAGACGCCGTAGCAACGTGGCACGGCGGATCGAAGGGCAGCGTGCAATTCAACGTCACCGTGCCTGCGGATACACCGCCCGGCGAGCAGATCAGCCTGCAGCTCAACCCGTACACGTGGTTCGAGCCGATCCCGATGTGGCCCCAGGACGAAAACCAATGGTTCTACGTCTTGCACGGCCCCCTCGATTTCAGCGGAACGATCGGCTACCGCTACTGCCGCAATGGCCAATGTGGCAGCGCCGACGACATCGAGACGGCCGGCTCGAATTCCATGGGTCGTCCACTCACCCCCTCACGAGACATGCAACAGCTCCACGATGAGGTGACAGCGTGGTGGTGGTTGTCCGCCGATTCGCCCTCGACGACCATCATCGCTCCGGCGATCGAAGCCCGCAATGATTACGAGGTCGGTGTGGAATTGGTGTCCGGTTACCATCCGAATCTTCAAGCTCTGACCACTGCGATGCTCGGCAGTGTCGTAGATCTCGGATCCAACGCCATCGTGTTGACGCCCAGTTGGGTGCTCGAGGAGAACGAACCCACGCCGAACATCGCTTTCGATCCGGCACGCGCCCCCTTTGCGGCCGACCTGGAAAACACGATCCGTGAAGCGACAAAACGAGGCCTCGAGATCTCCCTTCGACCAACGTTGTCCGTTGAGGACGGCAGCCTGCAGAATTGGTGGCTGACGGCGCCCCGCGATTCGGCCTGGTGGGATGTGTGGTTTGAAGAATACAGATCGTTCATACTCACCTACGCACGGCTGGCCGAACGGAATGACGTATCCCGTCTGGTCCTCGGCGGAGTCGAGACGATGCCTGCCCTGCCCGGCGGATTGATCGCAGGCGACATTTCTTCCGAAGTGCCGATGGACGCAGAACATCGCTGGCTGGAGCTCATCACGGAGATCGGCGAAATATACGACGGCGAGCTCGCCTTTCAGATCGAGCTGTCGGATGAACTGGAGGCGATTCCCAATTTCATGGTCGCCTGCGATGCAGTGTATGTGTATTGGCATGCCCCGTTGGCCACCACGGAGGAAGCTTCGCCCGCAGAAATGCAATCTGCGGCGAGCTCGCTGCTGGACACCGTGCTGCTCGCCGATCCGAGGCTTTCGAACGTTCCCATCTATCTGAGTGTGGAATACCTTTCCATCGAGGGCTCGGCGAGCGCGTGCGCCAAAGCGCCGGACGAAACGTGCAGAGACAACACCGAGTTCGAGCAGGGCGCCATCGTCGACCCGGATTTGGGAGTCGATTTACTCGCACAAGCGCAGGCGCTCAATGCGGTGCTTCTGGAAGCTACCGTTCGAGATGAGATCCAGGGCTTCTTCGTACGTGGCTATAATCCCAGCGTAGTGCTGCAAGACAAATCAGCTTCTATCTATGGGAAACCGGGACGTGATGTAATCTGGTACTGGTACTCCCGCCTCACCGGTGTCCAATAGAAGACAATACGGATCAAAACCCCTCCCTGTTCGCCAGGTAACGATGAATGTATTACGAGCCTCTAAATAGGGGAAGGTTAAATGCAAAGCGTGCCGAGTGTGCCTCGGCGAGATCCGTGGTTAATGAGATTATGAATCTCTATCGCTAACCGGATTATTGACGGCGAAGCCACCATAAATAGCCGACGTACCAAACGATACAGGCTACTCCAATAATGCCCCAGATCGGAAAGCCGGCTTTGAGCGCTGCGACCCAATCTGACCCGGTAAATAGCCCGATATACATCGTTATCGAAGCCCACACGATGACGAAAGTGCCAAAGAGCCAGAATCGCATAACTTTCAAACGCTTGACCTTGTCCTCATCCATTTGTAATCCTCCCGAAAGGTAAGGTCTGATGCTCCCAAGATTCTAGATAAAAAGCATCATGGGCGCAACAAGATACCCATCAAATTGGCTCATCTGGAGCGAAGCTCTCACTTTAAGGCCTCGTTGAATGCCGCCTCCAGATCTTCGGCCTCAACGTAACCCAACCATTGATGGATCACCGTCCCGTCCTCATCTACGAGGAAAAGATGCGGCTGGACCCGGTAACCCAGCTCTCGCTTGAAAGAGTCCGTACGGGGATCGTCGATGTCGAGATAAACGAAGTCGATGTCTTCCTGCCACTTTGCTTCGAGCCCGTGCACGACGGGCGCCAATCGCTGGCAGGTCGGTCACCAGAAAGCAAAGAACTCGACCAGAGTCACCCTGCCGGAGCCCAGCTTCACGCGGCCCGGATTCGTCGCCGTTAATTCCGTACGCGGCTCCGGATGTGGTCCTGCTGCCGCTGGTTCTTCAGCTGCCGAGGCATCAGACGCTTGCGCCTGATTCGACTCTCCTACTTCCGATCCCTCGTCCGCCGAAGAACCGGATGTTTGCGGCTGGTTTCCTTCAGCGACGCTGGAAGCAGGGCTGCCCGCCTGACAAGATACCAAAAGGAAGGCAACCAGGAGCAATCCCATCAACACGCGAAACCTTCGCGAAGTCATTATTCCTCCATCCAGAAGCGAAAAATCCGGCAACGGCCAAAACCCAGGCATCAATGCCAAGCTATCTACATTCTATCGCGTGATTCCCAAACGCTCGTTGAGGTCCGAAGTCGAGATCGACCAAATCGATTATCCGGTGGCAGTAACCCATCAACCGCAGTCAGGCTATAATGGAAGCAGAACAGGGAGGCCGTAATGCCCCAAAGGATCGTGGAATGTGTTCCGAACTTCTCCGAGGGCCGGCGCACGAACGTAATCCGAGCGATCGAGCAGGTCATTTCAAACGTTTCCGGCGTCTTCGTGCTCGACCGCCACAGCGACGAGGATCACAATCGTACGGTGATCACCTTCGCGGGAACACCGGCCGCCGTTTCGGAGGCAGCTTTTCGAGCGATCGAAAAAGCTGCCGGGACGATCGACCTCGATAAACACCGTGGAGCGCATCCCCGCTTGGGCGCCACCGACGTGGTTCCCTTCGTCCCCCTCTCCGGCATCGAGATGGATGAATGCGTCGAACTGGCCCGGTCGTTGGGGAAACGAGTGGGACAGGAACTGGGCATTCCGGTTTACTTATACGAGCGCGCCGCGCTCCGTCCACAGCGCGTTCAACTCGAAGATGTCCGCCGGGGAGAATATGAAGCGTTGAGGGAGTCACTGGGCAAGGACCCCGAACGCGATCCGGATTTCGGACCCAAAACACTAGGTCCGGCAGGCGCCACGATCATCGGCGCCCGTCCGCCGCTGATCGCCTACAACGTCTATTTATCCACCGACGATGTGACAGTTGCGAAAAAGATCGCCCGCATCGTACGCCAATCCTCCGGCGGTTTACCCAACGTGAAAGCGATCGGATTGCTGGTCGGGGGACAGGCCCAGGTGTCGATGAATCTGACCGACTTTAACGTCACCCCGATCGCCCGCGTCCAGGAGATGATCCGCAGCGAAGCCAAGCGCTGCGGCACATCGATCCATCACGCGGAGTTGGTCGGTTTGGTTCCGCAGGCCGCAATCACCGCTGCCGCAAGCTGGTATCTGCAGCTCAATCCCCTGGCCCCCGAGCAGATTCTGGAAACGCAGTTGTTCCACGCCATGTCCACTGACGCAGAAGACGCTTAGCTTCGACTGGAAAGGCCGGCGATAGGCGATAGGCTACCAGAGGCTTCTGGCAAAAATATCGGCGAGAAACGCAAGGCGCTCTTCAGCCGTCATCGGACGCGGTTGGGCGTAATCCTCGAGCAGCGCCGTTCGCAGCTCCGTGCTGATGTGACGGCCATCGTAGACGACGTAAAAATCGATGAACTCCTGGCGCAGTGCCAGAGACTGCATTTGATCGAAAAACAGATTTCCCAAACCGTAGTGTATGAACCCGCCGTTGTAAAATTCAAACCCTAGCGGCTGATGCGCTTGGCTTCCGCTGACGATATTTGCACCGGCATCGACCGCCTCTCGAAAAGCATCCCGTTGTGGCGGCAGCAAAGAGGCTCCTTCGAACCATTGGAAGGTGAAAACCACGAGGTATCCATCCGACCGCAGACGTTCGATCTCGGCGTATAACGTTTCCGTATCACAAGGAGCCGCGCCCGGAGAATCCTCCGTCGCCCAGGCGTGCGCCGGACCGGCAGCGTTGCATCCCAAAAAGGCGAGGTGATTGCCGTTATGATCGATGGTCACCGCACGCAAGGCTTCGTCCAGATTTCGTCCACCACCGAACGTCTGCCAGTTCCGCGCCTGGTACAGATCCAGGGTGTAGAGCAGAGCGTCCTCCCCCCAATCATTCACGTGATTGCCGGTGAGTTCCACAAGGTCCACACCGACATCTTCGAGCAGGGCAATGTTCTTCGGCGCGCTGCAGAAGCGCATGTCCGCGGTGAGAGGATCGGGCGTCGGACAGGATTCGGCGAAAGACACTTCGTTGCTGACGTGGGTCAGGTCCGCGTCGCGCAGCCAATCCCCGATCAACAGACCCGGATAGTCCACGCCGTGGGAGTCCATCCTCGCCGCCGTGCCGCGCGTCAAGGCGGTAACGCCGGTCATGGCCAGGATCGTCATGCGTGCAGGATCCCGATTTGTCGCCGGCCAATCCACCAACCGCAGGAATTGCTCGATCGCCTGAGAAGATCCGCTTAGCCCAAAGCTCACCCGGAGCAGGTAATTGTCCCCATCAAAATCGTTTCGGATGGGAGATTTCTCATCCACTTCCAACACCTTCCAGCGCGGTTCGAGCTCGTCGAAGGGGACGATGGCATAGGCAGGTCGATCGGCCCAGGCCACATCGGCCAGGGTCTGCGGAGAGACGCCGACGACTTTCGCCTCGTCCGCGGCGCCGAACAGCCCTTCGAAGGCCATCAGTGTGGTGTTGGAGGCATAGATTTTTCCCTCGAAGTCACCGCTTCCGGCCCAGATCGCCTGCAGATCCGTCCCGGCCACACCGTCCTGCAGCGTGGGGAACGGCGCCGCAAGTGCATAGATCCACTCCACAGGTCGAAATTCAGCGTTCGCCTGAATCTTCAACTGGGCGTCCGCTTCGTCGCTGATGCGGATCGATGCTGCATTGGTCCGGACGGCGCCGTCTATGCGTTCTCTCAAACCCATCGGCACCGCAGGTGATATCCACACGTTCAACGGCTCCGGTGTAGGCGTGACAGTGAGCGGCTGGAAGGCAGTCGGACTGGGCGAAGATGGAGCAGGCAGCGATGGGGAAGCAAATGGGAAGTGACAGGATTGAAGCACCGCAGAGACGGCGAGGGATAACGCCGAAAGACAGAGAATCAAGGAGTATCTTGACGGGAGAATGCGTTTTCGAAGCCCCATGCAGGGGATCATTATCCCACGCCTGGCGCCGGGATGCCAAGGAATC
The DNA here is from genome assembly GCA_037382465.1 of Anaerolineales bacterium. NCBI lineage: Bacteria > Bacillati > Chloroflexota > Anaerolineae > Anaerolineales > Anaerolineales bacterium. Next base: position 16,218 of record JARRPX010000004.1, read on the forward strand.
GGCAGACGTAAAAATGCTTCCCGTACAGACGCCCGTTCAGGTTCCCAACAGCGCCAGGAAGACATCCTCGAGCGAAGGTTCGACCACGGCGATACGTGAGATCTGCACCGCAGCCTGCGATAACGCCCGCTGCAAATCCGCTTCACGGACATCGGCGGGCGCGATCACGCGCAGATGGTCGCCCGCCAATCCGGCCCGGGTTACGTGCGGATCATCTGCAAGCGCCTTTAACGCTTCCAGCATCGGTTCCGCAAAAACGTCCCAGGCGGTGCCCGGGAGCGCCTCGCGTTTGAGTTCCGACGGCGTGCCCATGGCCATCAAACGGCCGCGGTGCATGATGCCCACGCGTCCGCAGTATTCCGCTTCGTCCATGTAATGCGTGGTCACCAGGGCCGTCACGCCTTCATCCGACAGGGCGTAGATCAAATCCCAGAAATCCCTGCGGGCGACGGGATCGACACCGCTGGTAGGTTCGTCCAGGAAGAGCAGCCTGGGTTGATGAATGATCGCGGTGGCCAGAGCCAGCCGCTGCCGCCAGCCGATGGGCAGCGACCCGGCGCGTTCCCCTACCATGTCGTTCAGACCCAAGCGGTCCAACACCTCACGCAGGCGCGCAGGGTCGTGCATACCGTACACACCGGCGTAAAAAGTGAGGTTTTCCAACCCCGTCAACTCGTCATACAGGGCGAATTTCTGCGACATGTAACCCACGCGAGCCCGGATGGCTTCCGCTTCACTACGCGAATCAAAGCCTAACACCTTCGCCCAGCCCCCACTCGGCAGCAGCAGTCCCAGCAACATGCGGATCGTGGTCGTTTTTCCGGCGCCGTTGGGTCCCAGATAGCCCACCACTTCACCGCGCCGCACCTCGAACGATACCCTGTCGACGGCGATGAAATCTCCAAACTTCTTGCTGAGTTCCTCGGTCTGGACAACGACATCGTCAGGCATCGGCGTTATCATCCTGGGTCAGCAATTCGATGAAGACGTCCTCCAACCCGGGAGGTGTTTCGGTCAGCCGCGTGACCGTGCCCCCCATTTTCTCTATGCCGGTTTTCAAACGCCGGATCACACTCCCGTTCTCCCCGGCTTTCACACGGATGTGCCAGCGGTCTCCGAAGGCGCGCACGCCTTCGATCTGCGGGATATCGTCTGCCACGCGTTCGACGATCCGTCTGGGGCCGCCGTACAAGGCGAGGATACGTCCCGCCAGCCGCTGTGTGATCTCCCCCGGCGATCCTTCCAACAAGAGTCTGCCATCCGAAAGAAAACCGACCTTGTTGCAGCGGGAGGCTTCGTCCATGTAAGGCGTGCTGATCAATACGGCGACGCCATCGCGCAGGAGTTCGATCAGCAGCTGCCAGAACATCTGCCGGGTGAGTGCATCGACCCCACCGGTGGGTTCGTCGAGCAGCAGCACTCGCGGTTTGTGGACCAACGCCGCCGCCAATCCCAGTTTTTGTTTCATTCCGCCGGAGAGCGCATCCGCCCTTCGGTTCACGAAGTCTTTCAGCCCCACGAAATCCAGAATTTCTTCGCAACGCGGACGCCACTCGGACGGTGAAATCCCGCGCACCTCGGCGAAGAAACGCAGGTTCTCCAACACGGTCAAATCCCCGTACAGGCTAAAACGCTGCGGTAAATAGCCGATCTGCGCCCTCGCCCGCTCCGTCTGCTCCCACAGGTCGATCCCAGCCAGCCTGACCGACCCTGAATCCGGGGTATACGCACCGCACAACAAGCGCATGGTGGTGGTCTTTCCCGCGCCATCCGGCCCGACCAGGGCATAGATCTCGCCTGCTCGCACGCGCAAAGAGAGACCGTTCACGGCGGTGCGCGCAGCGAAGCTCTTACGCAGATCATCGGCCTGGATCAAGGTCTCCAACACGCGCCCTCCTCACCTATGCCCGAGTTTTCGACAGGAATCGGCCGGCCGTAGGTCCCTCATTCGACGAACTCCACGTCCGCCGGCATGCCCGGCTTCAAGCGTCCGGTAGGATCGTTCAGCTCCAGTTTGATGGCGAAAACCGTCACCCGGCGTCCTTCTTTGGTCTGCACGTTTCGCGGGGTGAATTCTGCCCGGTCGGCAATGCGCGTCACCGTGGCGTTGAAGGTTTCATCGGGAAACGAGTCCACGGTAACGATCGCTGCCTGGCCCAGATGAATCTGCCCGTATCGATCTTCCTCGATGAAAACCGTGATGGTCAGGTCGTCCAGTTGAGCGAGCGTCAAGGCGACTGCACCGGGCTGGAGCACTTCGCCCGGTTCTACGTTGCGCGTGATCACGACGCCCGAGATCGGGGCGGATACCTCCATTTTTCCCAATTGCAGGTCGATCACGTCCAATTCGGCCTGCGCCTGCGACAATCCGGCGTTCGCCTGATCGACAGCCGCCTGGGCCTGATCGAGATTTCGTTCGGCGATGCGCACCTGAAGCGCGTAATCTCCGCTCTGCAGCGCCGCCAGATGGTCGCGTGCCGAGTCGTAGCGCTCCTGGGCGACGGCCAAACGCGCCCGCGCTTCGAGAACGTCCTCGGCGTCCTTCCCGGACAGCAGTTGATCGTAATCCGACTGCGCCGCTTCGAGTTCGGCTTTCGCGGCATCGTATCGATCCTCGGCGTATTGTTCGAGATCCGCATCGTCGCGCGCGCGGCGGGCGCGATCCAGGACTTCCTTTGCGACCCTGAAACTGATGCGTGCGTCGGCGAGGCGGTCTGCGGCTTGCTGCAAGTCTTCCATAGTGGAGGCTTCGAGCAGCGTATCGAAGCGCGATTGTTCGTCCTGCAGTGCAGCCTGGGCGAGATCGACCTCTTTTTGGGCGGCGTCGATCTCTTCCGACTGGTCGAAATACCAGACCGGCAGATCAAACTCCGAGGGCATTGTGGTCCGCCAGCGGTCCTCCCGATTGGGCTGGTCGGTCTGACGCTGCATGCGGCGCGTGAGATCGGCCTGCAGCGTCAGCAAATCCAGGTTGATCTGAGCGCTGTTGAGCGTCGCCCTGGCCGTTTGGACCGCCGCCTGTGTTTGCTCCCGCTGCGCCTGCAGCAGTTCGTCGTCGAGACGAAGCAGCAAATCGCCGACTTCAACGTGATCCCCTTCGTCGACGAGCACGACATCGATTCGTCCCGCCACTTCCGGCGAGATCGTCACCTCCAGCGCCTCGACCGTACCGGAGGCCTGGATACCCGCTTCCGTCTCCTTCGAGACGTTGGCCAGATATACGATCGAGATCACGATCAACAAGGGGATCAGCAGTAAAAGAACTGCTCTGCGGATACGTTCGACTGTCATGCTAACCTCCCAATTCACCCGCTATCCTTTCCAGCGGATGGAAAACGTTCAAAACGGAAACACGCCCTCAATCGAGGCGTTTACGAAAACGCAGGGCCGCCAGAGTCATCATCACCCCACCGAAGAGGAGCAAGGCCAATATCTCATCCCGCAGGGCGCTTATGCCCACACCCTTGATCAGTAAAGAACGGATGACGACCAGGTAGTAGCGCAGTGGAATGATCGTCGAAATCCACTGCAGCACCTTGGGCATGGCTTCGATGGGGAAGAAAAAGCCCGAGAGGAAAATGCTCGGCAAGTAGGTGAAAAATGCCCCGAGCATCGCCTCCTGCTGCGTGTTCGATATGGTCGAAACCAGCAGCCCTACGCCCAACCCCGAGAGCAGGAACAGACCGGAAAGGAGCAGGATGAGGCTCAGGTTGCTGCGAATGGGGACGTGGAAGAGCAGGGACCCGATTGCCAGAACCTCCAGGGTGTTGATCAACGCCAGAAACACGTACGGCAGAATCTTACCGACGACCAATTCCCAGGGCCGGATGGGCGTGACGATGAGCTGCTCGATCGTGCCGCGTTCGCGCTCGCGCACGACGGCCGTGGCGGTGAGAGTGGACGTCAGTGCATACAGGATCGTGCCGATCACCCCGGGTACCATGAAATAGGCATCGATCATGTCCGGGTTGTACCAGACCTGGGTATGCAGTTCCAACGGGGCTTCCGGAACGGCGGAGATGCTGAAGCGTGCGCTCTGGTCGAGCAGCACCTGCGTTGCATACGCCTGGGCGATCAATTTGGCCGCAGAGAGCGACGTCGAAGCGATCGTCGGATCGCTTCCGTCGAGGACGAAGACCGCGCTCGCCGAACCTTGCCCTGTCAAGCGCCGGCTGTAATCCGGCGGGATGATCAGGCCCACTTTGGCATCTCCATCATCGATCGTCTCCCGCAATTCGTCCTCGGAATCGACCTCGATCACGATCTGGAAGTAGTCCGCGGCACGGTACGCGTCCAGCAATTGCCTGGCCGAGGCGCTGCGATCCTGGTCCAGAACCGCCATGGGGATGTTGCGCACGTCTGTCGTTGCGGCGTATCCCATGAGCAGGATCTGCGTGACCGGTATGGCGATGACCAGCAGCAAGGTGCGCGGATCGCGCCAGATTTGGATGAACTCTTTACGGATTAGCGACATCAAGCGGTTGTTTAGCATGTCCGTCCTGCCCTGTCAGACCTTGGCGAAGATCAATTTATAGGAGAACCAATTCCCGGCCCGTCTATCGAGCTTGAAACCTGGGCTCCAGACGCACCAACGTGTGCAGTCCGATGTCGAGCAGCAGGATCAACATAACCCGCTGCAAGATCTCGGCGGCCATCTCTCAGTCCTCCGTGACGATTCCTTGTAAAAAGATATCGACGGTATAGTCCAGCGCGTCGGCTCGCATTTCGAACGGGAATCCCTCGCCGAGGAATTTTTCGATCAGGAAGTAAGCGTAGAAATTCGCCAGGAAAACGCGCACGATGATCGGGATCGGTATCGGGCGGATGTTGTCCTTCATCTCAGCGAATTCCTGCACGATGCTCAAGACCTGCGGAATGAAATGCGACATCAAATCGGGAAGGTGCCGGCTCTTGAACTCGACGATCTCGATCAGCATCAGGTTGAGGAAATCCGGACGCCGGTCCAGCACTGCGATCATGCCCTCTGCCACGTGTTTGACGAATTCTTCCACCGAATCGCCGGTTGCGGCGCGTACGATGGGCACGATCTCGTGGTAAGGATGGAACCGCTGCATGACCTTGACGAAGATGTCTTCCTTGTTGTTGAAATGATTGTAGATGCCGCTCAAGGCGATGCCGGCTTCCTGGGCGATCTGGCGCATGGACGTACCGTGATAACCCTGCTGTTCGAACAGCAAGCGGGCCGCTTCGACGATGCGGGTGCTGGTCTTCTCGCCCTTTGCGATCATCAGTGTTTTCTCAGTTACTTACTTGATTATATGAACGAACGTTCGTTTCTATATTAATCAATATAGGGACATCTGTCAAGAGCGACGAACGCCAACGAAATCCCGGGAGGGAACGAACGGAGTTGAATCAAGAAGTGGAAAAAGAAAACCTACGCATGCTCCAGCCGGATGGAAAACATCTCCTCACATCGACCGGTGCTCAAGCGTGGTCGAATGCATTTTCGTTGCACATCAGGACGATCTCCCCCACCGCACAGCCCAAACCTCTGGCAATCACCGGGCATTTTGCCATGAACAGAAAATAGACCGGGCGGCGTACGTCCGACAAGGTCTCATAATTTCCCTGTCCCTTGCTGATGACCAAATCAGCCTCGTCGAAGATGGCGATAAACTCTTGCGAGCACGACTCAAGAATCGTCCCCGGGGCTTCCGATCCACTCGAGATGACTTCCGCAACCCGGTCGATTCCGGCCGCAAGCGCATCTTCTCTCGTGGCGTCGTTGATGATCGGTTTCTCCCGAACCGCATAAAGGATCTCTTTTACGGGGTCGATGCGTTTGATTTCTTCCATGAGCACTCGATCAAAAACGGTCTCACCAACGTTATCGCCGAGATAGAGAATGGTCCCGGCCTCAGCGAGCGCGTTTCGGAAAGATCGAACGTCGAAGAGTGACTCTCTTTCCGCCGCGATGGCCTTCTGTTCTTTCTGCAGGATTTTGTCGAGCTCGTTTTCCACAACGAGCGAGTTCTCGGTGCCGTAATCGATGATGTTTCCTGCGATGGCCAACTCTACCGCCATACGCAGTCCATCTTCCGCAATCTCGACTTTCTGCTTCAGGTCCGGATAGATCGCCAATGTCTGCTCTGTCGCTCTGTGCTTCAGGTCACGATAGGGGTCGGGATTTCCGCTCATCCGTTTGACGATGTCGTGAATCGTTTTCCCCATCTCGGGAGGTGTAGACGACAGGCGGAATCCCGGAATCGATCTTGCGACCTCATCGAGGATTCTCTTTTTGGTTTTCACGTCCGCGCCGGTTATTCTGGCGGCCTCAAGCGCCTGCCGGAAGAAGCACGGTATGCATTCAAGATAGGTTTTCATGTCATTGTTGAAATGTGTCTCACACGCGCAACCGCGGCAACGCCGTCTCGCGCGCCTGACGAAAATCAGGCGGTGTTTATGTTCGAGGAATCCTCACGAACGCAGCTTGCCGTTTACCCCTGCTCTATTTGGCGATCTGACGCAGTAAACCCAGCAGTGCCATGCCGATCTTCATACCCTCGCTGGTGCCGAGCTTCGGCCTTTCGCCCTGCTGTTCCGCCCGCCGCACGAGCAGCACGGCCATCATCAGGCCAGTGATTGTGCCGATCACACCGCCCATGATCAGGGTTCGAGTTCTCCAGTTCTCGTCATCATTCATATAGATTTCCCTCATCGGAACGAAAGATCGAGGCTACACCGTGGAAGAATGCCTTGATTCCCGCCCAGGCGGACAGCGTGCTGATCATCGGTTTAGCCGCCAGATCGCCGCTGTGCTTCGCTGTACGTTCCAGTCGTTCCAAAAAACGATACGCTTTCCTGAAAGGAGCCGGCAGCAACCGGATCAGCTTCTCCGTCGCAAACACGGCGAAACCCAGGATCACCACGGCCAACACACCGAAGAGCAGGATCGGCAGCGCCAGGCAAACCACGGACACGTCCGCGAAAATGCCGGGATTGCTGTCCTCCGGCCAGAGAAAGATCGCGAGCCCCGCGATCAAGAGCACAGCAAACAGCAACGGCAGGTAGATCTCCCTGCGGATTTGCCGCCGCGTGCTCGGTCGTAATCCAACTTTCTCCTGGCGGTGATCTCTCGGATTCATCTCTATCTGATCCTCGTGATTATGCGCTATTGTAGCACGTCCAGCGGATGCTCAGGGAGGAGGATCACCAGCGCGATTCCATCCAGCCTCCCAGCGGTTGTTCCGATCCACTGTTCCAACGCATCGGGATGCGATAGAATTCTAGCGCAGTAAGGAGGAACACATGGCAGATTTTTCCGGCAAAGGCCTCGTAGCGGCCGTGAAGACGTCGCCCGAGACCATCTTGGAAGACATCGACAAGGTCATGCGCCTGGCGCATTTCGAATCCGCCCTGCCCAAAGGCAACCGCACTGGCTTGAAAATCAACATCTCCTGGCAAACCTGGTATCCCGCCTGCTCCACCGAGCCCTGGCAGCTCGAAGGCGTGATCCAGACCTTGCGCGGCAGCGGCTACGACGACCTGGTCGGCGTACATAACGACACCGTGGTCGTCGATACCCGCGTCGGAGAGTTCAACAACAAACACCGCTTCGTGACCGACAAACACAACGTGCCCTGCATCTACCTCTACGAAGAGGATTTCGAGTGGTTCGAGTACAAACCCAAGAAACCCTTCCTCGTACTCGACAAGGTCTATCCGGACGGGGTCTTCATACCCAAGGCGCTCGTCGGCTTGAACATCGTGCAGCTGCCCACGGTCAAGACCCACGTCTTCACCACCATCACCGGCGCCATGAAAAACGCCTTCGGCGGATTGCTGCATCGCAACCGCCACTGGACCCACGCCGTGATCCACGACACGCTCGTCGACCTGCTCATGATCCAGCAGGACATCCACCCCGGACTGTTTGCCATGATGGACGGCACCTTCGCCGGCGACGGACCCGGTCCTCGCGCCATGCACTGGCACGAGAAGGACATACTGCTCGCCTCCGCAGACCAGGTGGCCATCGACGCCGTGTCCGCCAAACTGCAGGGATTCGATCCCATGAAACTGCGTTTCATCCGCCGCGCCCACGAACTCGATCTGGGCATCGGCGACCCCTCGCAGATCGAAATCGCCGGGTACGACATCGAGCAGGAAGAGCCCTGGGAGTTTGAGAAAGGAGACACCTTCGCCAGCCGCGGCCAGAAAATGATCTACCATGGACCACTCAAGCCCTTCGAAAAAGTCCTCCTGCAAAGTCCGTTGGTGCCCTGGTCGTATTTCGCCAGCAACTTCTACCACAACGTTTACTGGTATCCCTTCATCGGACGAAAGCGCGTCGCCGCCGCCCTGAAGACCCGCTGGGGACAGCTCTTCAAGCGTTACGGCGATGGCAACGTGGTCATGCCCGGGATGGAACCGAAAACGGTAATTCAGGCCATCGTCGGCCTGGCCGTGCTCGCAGCGGTCGTTCTGGGCTTCTTCCTGTTGCGTTGATGCGCTTGAAATCGATCCGCCGGCGCCTCGCCGTCGGCCTGATCTTCGGCTTTCTGGTCTTCCTCGGACTGGGGCTGATCGGCGATATCCGCCAGGTCGGTGCCCAGTTCGCCAATTTTAAATGGACCTACACACCCCTCATCCTGGCCGGCACGCTGTTCAATTACATCCTGCGCTTTTTCAAGTGGCACTTCTACCTGGGTCAGATCGGCGAGCACAATCTTTCACTGCGTCAAAGCGCCAGGCTCTTCGTCGCCGGTTTCCCACTCGCCGTGACCCCCGGCAAGGTGGGCGAAGCGCTCAAGGCGGTCTGGCTGCAGAATAAAACCGGCATCCCCACGGCGCGCGGCGTAACCGTGGTGCTCGCCGAACGTATCAGCGACGGCCTGGCCGTCCTGGCGCTCTCCACGCTGGGCGTGATCGCCTATCCCCGCTACTGGCCGGCCTTCGCCGTCGTGCTGGGTATCTTGCTGGCGGGCATCATCATATCCCAGATCCGGCCGCTGGCGCTGGCCCTGCTCGGCTTCGCCGAACGCCTGCCTTTGATCCAGCGCCTGGCGCACCACCTGCACGAATTCTACGAGGGCATCTACGCCCTCTTCCGCCCGCGCGCCACAATCACTGCCATCGTGCTGGGCAGCGCCGCCTGGCTGGGGGAAGGTCTGGCGATGTACATCGTGCTTGTGGGCCTGGGAGTTCCGGGCGGATGGGAGACGCTCTCCGTGGCGGTCTTCGTGCTCTCGTTTTCAACGGTGATCGGCGCCGTCTCGGCCTTGCCGGGAGGGCTGGGCGCCTTCGAAGCCAGCGCCGCCGGCATGCTCACGCTGCTCCTGGACATCCCCGCCAGCACCGCCGCTGCAGCCACGCTGCTGATTCGCTTCGCCACGCTCTGGTTCGGCGTGACGCTGGGATTGATCGTCTGGTCGCGTTCGGCGGATCTGCTCTATCTGCAGACGGACGCCGAAGAAAAAGGTGCAGCCCGCAGCGCGTAGGTCGGGTTGAGGGAACCGAAACCCAACATCAAGCAGCCCGCCTGCCCTACTCCCGGTCCTTGCTGCGCAGGTGCGGGAAGAGGATCACCTCGCGGATCGACGATTTGTCGCTCAGCAGCATGGTCAGGCGGTCGACGCCCATGCCGAATCCCCCGCAGGGCGGCATGCCATAAGCCATCGCCCGCAGGTAATCCTCGTCCATGGGATGACGTTCCTCGTCACCGGCGGCGTAGATGCGGCCCATCTCGAGGAAACGCTGTTCCTGATCCATAGGATCGTTCAACTCGGTGAACGCGTTGCACAACTCCATGCCGCCTGCGAAGCCCTCGAAGCGCTCGACGGTCTGCGGATCGCCGGGTATCGATTTCGCCAGCGGCGAGATGTCCCGCGGGTAATCGTAGATGAAAGTCGGCTGGATCAAATTGGGTTCCACGTACTTGCTCAGCAGCGCTTCGATCAATTTGCCGCGCGAAGAGGTCTTCGACGGCTCGTGACCGCGGGCTTCCATCGCCTTTCGCAGACTCTGCGCATCGACGTGTTTGGCGATGTCGATTTCGGCCGCGTCGATCAACGCCTGACGCAGTTCGATGCGCTTCCAGGGCGGGTTTAAATCGATCGCTTCACCTTTGTACTCGATCTGCGCTGATCCCGTCGCCCGTTCGGCGGTGAAAGCCACCATCCGCTCGGTAAGCTCCATCACGTCCTTGTAATCGGCGTAGGCCATGTAGAACTCGAGCTGCGTGAATTCGGGATTGTGCTTGAAAGACACGCCCTCGTTGCGGAAATCGCGTCCGATCTCGTAGACACGCTCGAACCCCCCGACGAGCAGGCGTTTGAGATACAGCTCGAAAGAAATGCGCAGGAAGAGATCCTGATGCAGCTGGTTGTGGTGCGTCATGAAAGGCTGCGCCGCTGCGCCGCCGTAGATCGGCTGCAGGATGGGCGTCTCGACCTCGAGGAAACCATGCTCGTCGAGAAACTGCTGCAGGGCGCGCACGATTCGCATGCGCAAGTGGAAGATCTCGCGCACCTCGGGATTGACCACCAGATCGGCGTAGCGCTCCCGATAGCGCGCCTCCGTATCGGAAAAGGCGCTATGGACCACGCGCTCACCGTCGACCTCTTCTTCCTTCGTCGCCGGCAGCGGCGTGATTCCCTTGGCCAGCATGCGGTAGCCGTCGACGCGCAGAGTTACCTCCCCCGTGCGTGTGCGGAACAGCTTTCCGTGCGCCTGGATGAAATCGCCCAGATCGAATTCGTCGTTGAAACGGTCGAACACTTCCGCGCCCAGCTCGTCTGCGCGCAGATAGAGCTGCAGCCTGCCGGCGCCGTCCTCGATGTGGGCGAAGGTCGACTTGCCCATGGCGCGGATCGAACGCAGCCTGCCGACCACCGTGGCTTCGACGGTTTCGTCCTCGTCCGCGGCCTCGAAGGCCTGAATCGCTTCCGCCGTGGTGTGCGTGCGTTCGACTCGGTTGGGATACGGCTCCATACCCGCCTCCCGCAGGCGTTCCAGCTTCTCCAGGCGAACCCGTTCGAGATCGTTCCATTTCGTCATGCTTAAAATCATCCTTCTTCTACGCCCCGAACGCACCCGCTCGGGATCCATTCCAGGCTAAGTGTACACGAAAAAACGCCCCGCACGGCAAACCAGACGCGGGGCGCTTGGGGAAATCACCAGATTACTTGATTTTTTCGATGCGGAAGGACAGCGTGCCGGCCGGCGCCTGCACTTCGATCTCATCCCCCACGGCCTGGTCCAACAACGCTTGCCCCAGGGGAGATTCGTTGGAGATCAACCCGTCTTTTGGGTTGGCTTCCGCCACCCCGACGATCGTGTACGTTTCGCTCTTCTCTCCGTCCTGTTTGACCACGACGGTGCTGCCGATTTGTACAACGTCCTTTTTCTTGGACGGTTTGATCAACTGTGCCTTGGCGAGCATGCGCTCAAGCTCGAGTATGCGGCCTTCGATGAAGGCCTGTTCGTTTTTGGCGGCTTCGTACTCTGCGTTTTCGATCAACTCGCCGTCTTCCATGGCTTCGTGCAGCCGATGTGCCACTTCATGGCGCTTGACCGTGCGCAGATGTTCGAGTTCATCCTCGAGCTTCTTCTGTCCTTCGGACGTAAGATAGACTGCGGAATTCGCCATCGTTCTTCCTACCTCAAACGTTACGACCTGCCTCGCGGGGCAGGACACGGTTAGAATAAAAGAACTGAGAGGATACTCTCAGCCCGAATCTATTTCTCTTGCGGCAGGATAATAGCATAACTTGGGTCTACTGTCCAGCAAGTTAAAAGTCACGAAACCCACAAACCTGGTCGAATTATGCACTTTAAGCGCTAGCGGCGCTGGACGATGAGCTGCAGCCCACGATTCCGGGCCGTAAACCCGGTCAGCTCGGCGCGCAGCTCGTTTTCGTCCGCCCAAAAGGTCGAAAGCTGCGATCGATACGCGGCGCTCGCCGCCACCCAGGCCTCGATGTCCCCCGATTCGAGCTCGAAAACTTGCTTCTTCCCCTGCGGCGGACCCAACTCGTCCGGCAGAAGCTCGCCGCGGGCGGCGTAGGGAAAATCGGCGTAATAACGCATCGCCCGTTTCAAGCTTTCCGCGGCGCGGCGGGTGAGACGGTGATCGACGTGGCCGCCGAACCCCGACGGGCAGTAGAGATACGCACCGGCAGGGACGTGACGCGCCAGTTTCCCCGCCAATTCATCGACCAGATCGCTTTCAATCTCGTGCAGCGCGCCGAAGATGAATGCTTCAGCGGGATACAGCGGCGTGCCGTTTGGAGCCTTACGATAGATCGCGTCGGGGATTTCGAGGTGGATCGACCCGGCACACAGGCGTTCGCATGCGGCCAGATCCTCCGACCGCCGTACGTCGATGGGCGCCCGGTCCGCATTCCAGCGCGCGTGCAGCTGCCGTGCGAAGGGAGAGAGTTCCCCCGGCGGCGGACCGCCGGCGCAGACGGTGAGCACCGTGACCGATTCGCCGGCCGATGTCTGGCAGGCGATCAGCCCGCCGCAGGAAAACACGGCGTCGTCCAGGTGGGGCGAGAGGTAGACGTGTCGTGCCACGTGCGCATTATAGCCCGCTTCTGCGAGGGATGTTGACAAGTCCCGCGAATTTCCCTATCGTAGGTACGTCCGCGCATTCTCGAATCCAGTGAAAGGAAGGTGGGCATGTCCACCTTATCCGCAGTGCGTACGCATCGGCTTTGCAAACGCGTCGGCTTTTTGTTCCTCATCGGAATACTGATCATCTCCTGCAGCATCCAGAAGGCCGCAGGAACCCAGAGCGCAGTGGATGAGGGAGATGGAGGATCGGATTCCTCAGATTCGGAGGAAGCCGGGGATGAGAATATTGAAGGATACGATTTTACGAGCTACTTCCCCTGTCCGGATACCCCGCGCGCATTCGCCTTGTTCGTCGACTTCTCGCTCTACGTCGAAGACGAGGAGGGGCGTCATTACACCCAGCACACGCAAAACGAGGGGGATTTGAATTTGAATTATGTGGTATTGAATATCTCCAAGTCGGGTGTGGAACAAGTTTACGATGCCATCGTCCCGATCGTCATCGAAGGAGAGAGTGACGATTGCTTCATCACCGGCGACGGCGCCATCCGGCTGGAAGTCGGAGGCACATGCCGAGGCGAGAAAGCCTACCTCGAAGTCCTGGGAACGTACGAAAGCTGGTCGCAGACCATCAAATGTCCCGGACAGGCGCCGATTACGAGATCCGACGCAGATTTCCCGGCGCCCAGCCTGGACGGCGAATTCCTCCTATCCACGGCAGGCGACCTGGTTACGGAGGGAATGAACCTGGAACAGATACGCTATGCATTCCGCTGGACCTTGAAAGCATATTCGGGCGACGAAGGACCGGACGAAAGACCGGAACCTCCGGAACCTCTCCCACCGATATCAGAATAACATCGCTCAGACGTCGTCGAGAACCATGCCGCACGTCGATGGCTGCATGCGGCTGATATTCCAAGCGGGCCTGGTCAACGCAATTGGCAGACTTGTAAGCCCGGGCAACTCGGATTCGATTCTCATACACAGAACAAATTCCCCCTCACCACGAAGCGTAAAGTGAGACTGCTCCTGGTTGACGCGGTAAAAACGCCGGTGTTACAATCGGGTATGGTTAACTCAATCGGCAGAGCAGGGGCTTTTAAGCCCAGGCAACGCAGGTTCGAGTCCTGGATCGTGCCTCAGACACCCCGCAAATGACGGGCATTTCTCCGGCTCCCCTTACCCTACTCCGCTTGATTAGCGGATGGACAGACAGGAGGCAAACGGATGAAACAACATCGGACCCTATTCGTGCTCGTTCTCGTTCTGATCGCCAGCCTGGCGCTGGTCGTAGGATGTTCTACCCAGTCGGCCAGAGAGGGCCAGGGTTCCGATCAGGCAGGCGGGGAAGGAGAAGGCGGAGCGTTGGACGAAATCGACCTCTCCGGAGCCTCCGATCAGGCGGGTGAAGAAGGAGCCTTGGACGAGATCGACCTGCGCACCTTCGTCGATTGCCCCGACGAGCCTACGTTGTTCAATCTGGAGGTCGTCTACACCATGACCGCCGAAGACGACAAGGGCAAGTACACCGAAAGGATAAAAAGTGAAGAGGGCGCCAACGTGATCCCCTTCGTCATCAGCAAAGATGGCGTGCTTTCGGCTTCGGATGTTCTCCCCTATGTGATCGAGGGGAAGAGCGGATCATGCACGATATCCGGCTGGGGAGATATTTCCGTTCATGTGACGGGGACCTGCAGCGGCGATACCGCTTCACTGAGCATCGTTGAGGAGTTCGAGTACTACACCCGCTCGACCGAATGCCCCGGCAAAGCGCCGATCACATACACCGACTCGGCCTTCCCGGCACCCAGCATCGACTGGGACTTCAAGTTGACCAAGAACGGCGACAAGGCCGGAACCACCGTTAATCTGGCGCAGTTCAAGGCGGAGTACAGTTGGACGTTGAAGCTTGTCGGTCCCATGGGAGAAGATGCAGACCTCGAGCCGAAACCACTGACGGAGTAAGCCGGGCGGTTCACAAATTGACGGGCTGCGGCCGGTCGACAAACCGGCCGCAACTCGCGTCGGCTCGATCGGCGGCGCGTGTAAGCCCAAGCAACTCAGGTTCGATCCCAGTAAAAAGAAATTCCCTCCCCCGTATACAGCAATACGAGAAATTATTTTTGGTTGACGCGGTGAAAACGGCGGTGTTACAATCGAGCACAGCGCGCCGTTAGCTCAATTGGCAGAGCAGGGGCCTTTTAAGCCCAAGGTTACAGGTTCGATTCCTGTACGGCGCACTTTTATATTTCCTGTTCTTTCCCATTCTCAGAGGCATTTCCTGCCCAAGCAACTCAGGTTCGATTCCTGTACGGCGCATCTTGGTGAATGATAGAATCCCGCCAAGTCCGGCGGGATTTTCAATTGCCCGGCGGAGAACACGCAAAATGATGAACGCGGAACAATGACCCTATGAATACACTCGTGGTATACGACTCCCAATTCGGTAACACACAGCGCGTCGCCCAGGCCATCGGCGAGGCGCTGGAAACGTCCGGAGCGGTGCATGTCCTGCACGTTGCGGATGTCACCCCGCAGCATTTCGAAAATCTCGACACCCTCATCGCCGGCTCGCCCACGCAGCGCTTCCGCCCCACCCTGCCCATCACTACTTTCCTCAAATCGCTCCCCGCCGGAAGTCTCGAAGGCGTACGCGCGGCGGCCTTCGACACGCGCCTGACGCTCGAGGAGATCGAGTCGCACGGCGTGCTGGCCTTCTTCGTACGCATCTTTGGCTACGCCGCCAAACCCATCGGCCGGATGTTATCCAGAAAAGGTGGAAAGATGGTCCTGCCGCCCGAAGGTTTCTACGTAGAGGGTATGGAAGGACCGCTGGTGGAGGGCGAACTCGAACGCGCCAGAGAATGGGCGCGGCGGATCCCGGATCGCACGTAAGCAGCCCCCCGGAATAGCAAGCTTGTCCTCATGCGGATGCCCGTCCAGGTCGACCGGATTGTTCCCGCGCCGAAAAGGGTTTATGATAAACAACGGGTGTTCCGAAGCAACGAGAAATTGAACATCCTGGGAGGTCCGCATGAAGTCCGCATTCCGTCCCGCACGAACCGCGCTGCTTACGGCCATCTGCCTCGTCCTGATGCTGGCGCTCAGCGCATGTGAATTCCCCGGAGTGGCCGCCCAGTCTGAAGGGTCGGGCTCGAACCTGGCCACGCAGGAACAACCGCTTGGCGGTTCCGGCGGCGGCACGTCGGGCGCGGGAGAAGCCGGCGGCCGGGATTTTCCTTCCTTGATCTGCCCCACCGGCGAAGAATCGAAAGACGATCGCGCCGCCTTCGAAGTCGACTACAATCTCACATGGTCGCCGCCGCAGGGTCCGCATATCACGCTGCGGCAAAACTTCGTGTTCACCGCCGCGTACACACCCTCGGAAGACGTCGGGACGGATACACTCACCGGGACGTTGAAGTTCGAAAACCTCGGGCCGCAAAACGCGACCTTCACGATCGTGTGGCCGGAGTGCATGAAGGACGATGAGCCGGTCAGCCAAAAATTCAGTTTCACACCGACGATCACGGGCTCCTGCGCAGGCGGCGTGATCACCATCGCCTACACGGAGAAATGGGAATCGGGACAAATGCTGATCCCGTGCAAAAAGGGGTCTCGCATCTGCGGCGATTCCGACGATTGCAAGCCGGTTCCCTGGTACATGCCATTCGGCATGGGTCCCGCCGGCAGGCTGGAACGCGATTTTACGATCGACAGGCGGTTTACTGTGGTACCACCCAGTTATCCGGTACCCTTTTTAGGTCTGGGAGGTTCTGGAGGTCGGACGGTCAAGCTGGAGTGGCTGCCGTAGTCACCGATCATCCACACCAACTGAACGATTCGTCTGTCATGTCCCGCGAAAACCGTCGAATCATAGTTTATTTCTCAGAGTTGAGATCGACTGACGTCCGGAGCCCTTGAGCTTATGACCCGTTCACGAGCCCGTTTCCTACGCGCCCAACTGCGCGACGCCAGCGTGCTCTTCCAGGAGTTCCGCGGCTCGCTGCTGTTCTTCGCGCTCATCGTCTTCGGCGGCGGTCTGCTGCTGCACCTCTTCTACACCTACCCGGACAGCGGGCAGCACCCGGAGTTCAGCCGGGCGCTGTACGCCGCTTTCTCCATGATCTTCTTCGACATCCAGCTTCCCTATCCCCGGCAAACGGCGCTGCAGGCGCTCTACTTCATCATTCCCATCCTCGGCCTGGCGGTCGCCGCGGACGGCGTGCTGCGCTTCAGCGGCGCCCTGCTCAGCAAACAAGCCCGAGGGCAGAAATGGCAAACAGCGATGGCATCTACCTATAAGAACCACATCATCGTTTGCGGCATCGGCAAGGTCGGCTACCGCGTGATCCTCGAACTGCAGAAATTCGGCCGCGATATCGTGGCCATCGAGATCGATCCCGAAGGGCGCTTCGTCGAAAAAGTGAAGCGCCTCGGTGTGCCGCTCATCATCGCCAACGCGCGCCGCTCCGAGAACATTCGCCAGGCCGGCGTGGAGCGGGCGCAGGCCATCATCGCCTGTACCAACGACGAGCTGACCAATCTGGACATCGCCCTCGATGCCCGCGAGATCAATCCCGAGATCATCATTGTGGTGCGCATGTTCGACAGCGACCTGGCGCGGCGCATCGAGAGCGGCTTCGGTATCCAAACCGCCATCAGCACCTCGGCGCTTACCGCACCGATCTTCGCCTCCGCCGCCATGGGCTTGAACGTGCGCCACAGTTTCTACGTCGGCGAGGAACTGCTGCATCTCTGTGAATTCGCCATCCAGCCCGGAGCGGCGCTCGCGGGCTGGGACGTCTCCCATCTTGAAAGCGAATTGAATCTCTCCGTCATCAGCTACGAGACGGACGGCAGCTCCTGCTTCCATCCCGACGACTCACAAGCGCTCGAAGCCGGCAGCCGCATCCTGGTGCTCGCCTCGCTCGAGACGCTGCGCAAACTGCGCGCGCTGAACGCCCCCGGAGGATGACCATCCATGCCCCACATCGATTGTTCCATCGCTGCGCTTCACGACCTGGCTGAGATCGACTGGAACACGCTGCTGCAGTTCTTCCTGATCGCGATCGCCGCCGGATCGATCCTCACCGTACTGCTCGCCGCCTGGATTCTGCGCAGCGTACGCCGCATCTCCCTCCCCCCGGATGCGGATTTCTTCACAGCCCTGCGCGCCACACCTCTGACCGTGGTGCTCATGCTCGATCTGCTCGACTTCAGCCTGGATTTCCTCTCGGCGCCCATCGCCTGGCCGCTGCTGGGCCGGCTCGGCCTCACCCCGCTGCGCCAGGTGACCGTCATCGAGGAGTTGATCCCCGGGACGCAGGTCATCCCCACCATGACTCTTGCCTGGCTCGCGGCGCGCCTCATTCGCCGCGGATGAAGCGCCAGATGCGCTTGCAGTCCCATCGCATCTACTTTAGTCTGTTGCTGCTGCTCTTGCTCAGCGCCTGCGCACCTGAAGCGCAATCTCCGGCGCCCGCAGCGACCGTAAGCCCGACCTTTGCCCGTGCACCCACCACCAGCGCCACGATCCCACCCACGCCGGCGGTCGCCGAAACGCCCACACGTACGCAGTACGATCTGTCCGTCGTTTTCGACGTCGAAAACAAGCACGTGGATGTCGGCGAACGGGTGACCTACGTCAACCGCAGCGGCGTCTTCTTGAGCGACCTGCTCTTCGTGGTGGAACCCCTGCGTTGGGAAGGAGCGTTTCAATTGAACGACATCCGCTGGGCGGACGGCGCGCCGCTGTCCGGGCTGCGTTTGGAAGGGATTGGGCTGCGCCTGCCGCTGCGTGAAGCGCTCGCGCCGGGCAGAAGCGTCGGGCTGCAGATGCGCTTCGAACTGAACCTGCCCGAACCGGCCGGCGCCTTCGGTTTCACGGGGCGCCAATTCAACTTCACCGACTGGTATCCCTACCTGCCGGCATACGACCCGCAGCAGGGATGGCTCGTCCACACGCCGGCCTACGTCGGAGAACACCAGGCCTACGACGTGGCCGACTACCACGTCGAATGGGCCTGGGCCGACCCGGTGCATGCGTTGATCCTGGCCGCCAGCGCCGCGCCGCAGGAGATCGGCGGCGAACTGCACTTCGAGCTACGGGCCGCCCGCTGCTTCAGCCTCTCGGCCAGCGAGGAATATGAAGTCATCTCGGCGCAGGAAGGTCCCTGGAACGTACGCGCCTACGTCTTCCCCGAACACGCTGCGGCAGGCGAAACCGCCGTCAAGGTGGCCGTCGAAGCGCTGACGCTGTTCGACGAGATTCTCACGCCCTACCCCTACGACGGCCTGACCATCGTCGAGGCCGATTTCTTCGACGGGCTGGAAACCAGCGGTCTCTTCTTCCTCGACCAGACCTACTTCGACAGCTACGACGAGTATCCCACGGGCTGGTTGACCACCCTGGTGGCGCACGAGACTTCGCACCAGTGGTGGCACACCCTGGTCGGCAGCGATCAGGCCGCGGAACCCTGGCTCGACGAAGCCCTGGCTACGTACAGCGAACGCCTGTTTTACGAGTTCCGCCACCCCGAATGGCTCGATTGGTGGTGGTACCGCCGGGTGGATATCTTCCACCCGCAAGGCATGATCGACGGCCGCGTGTATGACTACGAGGATTTCCGCGACTACGTCGACGCGGTGTACCTCCGCGGCGTGAGGTTCCTCGAAGGCCTGCGCATGCGCATCGGCGACGAAGCGTTTTTCAAATTTTTAAAGGCTTACGCGCAATTTGGCGATGGCAAGCTGCTCACGGCGCGGGATTTCTTCCAGGTCCTCGCCGGAATCAGCGATGAAGATATCTCGGAGATCACACTCGAGTATTTCGACTCCGCCCCTTGAGCCCGTTGTAATGAAGCGCCCTTCTCGTCCGGAGTAATAAAGCAGGATCCCGGTCGTGTCTACGACGCAGGATCCTGCCGGGGATTGTCCGCACTTTCCTCGATCAGGTCCGCCGCGGCAGCGGCTCAGTTAACCGGCGATTCTTCGACCGGCGCTTCCGGCACGACGGCCATCATGACCCCGTAGGTCAACGCCGCCGCTGGTGCGTTGGCAAAGAGTCCGACCACGGCCAACAATCGGATCAGGGTCGGATCGGATTCGAAATAATTGGCCACTCCAGCGCAAACGCCTGCAATCATACGGTCATCTCTGGATCGATACAGTCGCTTATATTCACCCGACATAGCGTCCCTCCTTGAAATTTACGTTCTGATTCACTATACGCAGATCGCACGGCAAGGTTGCAATCTGCATGTGCGCGCATCAAGAAGGACTCGGCCTGGTGATTGAATTTCAACCGTGCGAAATCGTTCAGTGGAAAGGGTATTGATACGGTACGGGAGATCGCCCGAGTCGTGCTAAAGATAAGCTTTACGCGCCCAGGCCAGATCGTAATCGAGCTGCCAGTGCAGGATTTCGACGTAGTCGAGGCCAAGTCTCTTCAGTACGCCGGCGAAGTCGCTGCTTGGGTAGGTGTGCCCCACAATCCACGGCGCTTCCCATCCTACGCGGTTGGTCACCACGACCCACCCACCAGGTTGAGTCACGCGCACCATCTCGGCCAACGTCTCCAGCGGCTGCGGCGTGAACTCGAGCATCTCCAGACTCACGACCATGTCGAAGACGCCGTCCGGGAACGGCAGCGGAACGGACCAGGCCTGCATCCAGCAGGCTCGATGGTCGTCCGTCAGTTGGCGTCCCTGGGCGATCATTCTGCGGGAGGCATCGAGGCAGACGATCGAGCCCTGGAAGGAGCCGAGTGGAAGCACCCGGCGCGCCAGGCGGCCAGTGCCTGCGCCCACATCCAGGATCTTCGCGTCCTGCAATGACCGCAGCGTCCCGACGACCGGCTCTCCCAGAAATCGCTTTTCCCAATCGGGGTCGAATTCCTTGATCTGTTCGTAGCGGGTGGCCGCCAGATCGTAGAGGAAAACCACGAAGCGCCGCCCAAGGTGCACGCCCTCGCAAATCCAGATCTCCCACACCAGGAGGGCGATCAGCAGAGCAAGCAGAACCAGGAGCAGCCAGAGCATGTTACGGAAAACGTCGGCCCCCGTGCCGACGCCATTTCCAGGAAGAAAAATCCAGCCTACAGGACATGGATTCAGGTGGTCTTGTTTCCGACGAGACGCTCGGTCATGGCCTGGACTCGTTCCTCGGCTCTCCGAAAGCGCGCCGGGCGGGCGTGTGCGAGCATGCGGATCAGCGCATAGACCATGCTTTCCAGGACGATCTGCCCCACTCCGGGGTCGGGATGGGCGAATCCCGAAAGGACGAGGTCCGCGGAGACAGCAGCTTCCGCAGAAGGAATAGCCACGAGGCTGACCGTGCGGGCGCCGGCATCTTTCGCGCCGGCGAGCGCTGCGGCGATGAAGGGCGTTTCGTCGCAGACGCAGACTGCCAGCGCCAGGTCCCGCTTGCGGGCGCCGGCGACCGCGCGCGCCAATCCCGCCGGGCTGCCGTTCGAGCAATGGACCGTATATCCGGCGGCTTCCAGGTAAGTAGCCAGGGTGTTGGCCGGAGGATGGGCGTGCTCGTCGGTCAGCAAGATGATCCGCTCCACTTCATCCAGCAGGGAAATGAATTTGTTGGCCAGCTCGACCGGAAAACTGCGCTGCACGGCTTTCAGGGTTTGAACTACCTCGTCCAGCGCCTTGGCGGCCGCTTCGGAAGGGGTATTCGATTCGGTGGTCAGATCGAGGAAGCATTCCCGCCGGACGCGATCACGGATTTCGGCCTGCAGTTCCGGATAGCCTCGATAGCCGAGATGCTGCGAGAATCGCACCACCGTGCCCGGGTCGATGTCGATGAGATGCGCCAGCTCTGTGGCCGTGAGAAAAGCCGATTCGGTGTACGAGTCGAGCAGGAAGTTGGCCAGGCGCAAAAAACTCGGTGAGAACCCGGATCGAGCCTCACGAATGCGGTTTTCGTACGAGAATGCAGAGTCAGTTTGCAGATTGGTCACGGTTCGAGCACCATACTTCCACGAGAAAGTGCGGAAACTATAGCACAAGGCGGGTTTACAGGCAAAGCCGCAAGGCGTAATGCAAGATTTGTTGAATCCGCCTTGACGTGTTCCAACTGACAGTGGAAAGTGTCCTCGATCTGGAAATGAGGCCTTGCGAGCGTTTTATTTTGATCGCGCGTTGACCCTGTGCAGGGCACGAGCTATAATTTGAGGTCCGGGCGGATAGCTCAGTTGGTTAGAGCGCTTCTCTTACACAGAAGAGGTCGCAGGTTCGAGTCCTGTTCCGCCCACCAGGCCACAGCCGTCTGCCGTCAGCGTCAGGCGGTTTTTCGACCAACTTCCTTCCACCGCTTTATCATCGCAGCTCACAGCCGATCCAGCACTACAAAATGTACTTGAACGAACAGCCGAGAAACCGTAGTCGTTGAACCAGCGATCCGCTTGCGGTGCTCCCGCTTAGGAGCTCGAAGAAATAGGAGTGCGTCATGCCCACACTCAGCCATTGGGAACTGACCGGCCTGTTCCTCATCATCATCGCCTGTATTTGCATCATTCAATACCTTCACATTCGACGCTACGTGCTCAAACCGCTCGCCCACCTCGAGGAACGCTATCGCCAGATATTCAACAACTCCCTGAACGGCATCGCTTATCACGAGGTCGTCTGCGACGATGAAAACGGCGAAATCGATTATCGATTCGTCGAAGTAAATCCCGCCTTCGAAGAACTCACGGGGCTTAAAGCATCCGAAGTCGTCGGTAAACGCAATCGCGAAGTGCTCCCAGAGGCGGAGCAGACGATCTTCGAACAAATATACTGCCAGGTTGCGGAAACCGGAGAACCCGATCGGCAAGAGATCTACTCTTCCACCCTGGAACGCTGTTTTCAGGTCGCCGCCTTCTCGCCCATACCCAACTTTTATGCCGCCATCTTTACCGACATTACCAAGCAGAAGAAATACGAACAATCACTGAAGGACCAATCCGCCTGGCTCGAGACGCTCATCGAGGAACGCACGGAAGAACTCAGTGAAACGCAGGCGAAATTGATCCAGCGCGAGAAGATGGCCCAACTCGGACAGCTGGCTCGAGGAATCGCACACGAACTACGCAACCCGCTGGGCGTGATCTCCAATGCCGTCTATTATCTAAAAACCCCGCACGCGCAAAATGAAGGCACGACGAGAGAATATCTCAACATCATCGAGATCGAAGTCAATCGATCCGAGAAGACCATCACTGACTTGTTGGAGTACTCCCGAGAGCCGGTGCCTATCTTCGAGAAAACCGATATCGGCGAGCTGCTGCAAGAAATTCTCGGAGGGCTCCCGACACCGGATTCGATACGAATCACCACCAAGGTCGACGGTTCGGCGCCGGCCGCACAAATCGACAGCCGACAAATCGGAATGGTGCTGAACAACCTGCTCACCAATGCGTATCAAGCGATGCCCGAAGGGGGAAACCTGGACATCGAGATATCCCAACTGGATGATCACGTTCGGCTCGCCATTCACGACACAGGATCGGGGATCGCCGCGCAGAACATACAGACAATATTCGAACCGTTCTTCACCACCAAGCCGAAGGGGATCGGCCTGGGGCTGGCGATTTCGAAGACACTCGCAGAGGTAAACGGCGGGGAAATCAGCGTGGAAAGCGCCGAAAATAAAGGATCGACGTTCACCCTCATCCTTCCCCGGGCCAAAGAAACAGCCGCTCCAACAGATTGAAAATCAGGCCAAAACCACTACAATACCACTTCCACGGTGGAGGTGGGCAATGTCGCGACGTTATCGATTCATCGTATTGGTTTTACTCGTCCACCTAACCGCCTGCAGCCGGATCGGGGATTTCGGAAATGTTCTCCACAGAGCAACCGAAACGCCTCTTGCGACGCGTTCGCTTCCAGCCACGTACACCCCGACCGCCTCTCCGACTGCGATCCCTTCGATCCCGGCGACTCCGACGATTTCCGAACATACGCAGCAATCCGCACTGCTGCCCGAGTTCGTCAGCGACGCTGACGTTTTCCCCGATGCCACACGTTACGACATCGAGCTGGATGTCGATTTCCAACCCGGATCGACCGAAGCCCACATCGAAGGAATCGCCCGCATCCGCTATGTCAATCCCCTCGAGAAAAACCTTTCCAACATCGTGTTGATGCTCTGGCCCAATGACGAGCAGTACCAGGCGCAGATGCAGGCCGGGACGGCCATGATCGACGGAGAACTCACCATCCCGCAAGCCATTATGGACGGAAAAGCGTTGCGCATTGATTTGCGCCCGTCCCTCGCAGGAGGTGAAAGCGTCGACTTGACCATTCCCTTCTCCCTCGAAGTTGATTCCTTCCACGAAGGATCGCCCAGACGTATGGGGATCACGGAAGGTGTGCTCCTCGCACCGACGTTCTACCCCATGATCCCCAGGCTCGTGGACGGCGAATGGGATGCGATCGATGCGCCGTCCGCCGGAGACACGACCAGTTCAGAAACTGCCTTTTACGCCGTAAACATCACGACGCCCGTGGGCCAAATCGTAGTCGCTACCGGGGTTGAGATTTCGAGCACAACGACACCGGATGGGAAACAACGCTTCGAATACATCAGCGGTCCGGTGCGTGACTTTGCCTTCGCCATCGGGCAATGGGAGAAAACCAGCGGCACTTCTGGTGAGGTGACTTTAAACGTGTGGGCACTCCCCCAACACGCAGCGAGCGCACAGACTGCGCTACGAGCGGCCCGGATTCAAGTAAATCTGCTGAGTGAAATCGTCGGGCCATATCCCTACCCAGAGCTCGATCTCGTCGACGCGCCCTACGCTTTCGGGGGAATCGAATATCCCGGCCTGGTATTCATCGGGACCATGGGAACAGATTGGGTTACTGTGCCCACGGTTCACGAAGTTGCGCACCAGTGGTTCTACGCGCTGCTTGGAAACGATCAGATTCGTGAACCCTGGCTGGACGAAGCCATGGCTTCGTTTGCGGAGGCGCTCTACTACGAGCGCGCGTATGGTTTGGGCCAGGGAACCGGCTACCTGAGTGACATCCGCGCCAGGCTGCGTGCCGTTCCCGACGCCACACAACCCATTGGTCTCGCTGTCGGGGAATACGCGAGTGAAAGCGATTACTTTATCTTCGTCTACCAAAAGGGAACCCTGTTCCTCGAAGCGCTGCGCAACAAATTGGGAACCAATCGCTTCAACGACTTCCTTGCCGCCGTCTACGCACAGTATCGCTACGGTTTCATGCACGCCGAAGAATTCCAAAACGCCGCAGAAGCGGTCTGCGCCTGCGATCTCCAGGATTTCTTCGACCTCTGGGTTTATGAAGGCGGCGAAATATTTCCCCCTTGATTAGAACATCGATCCAATTCCAAGGTAGCTTAAAAGCGGAGAGCCTCATCCATGGACGAGGCTCTACAGCTATAACAATATTGCGACGGTATCAATTAGATATTGCTGACGATGTTGCTGAATACGTTTCCGATGGCAGGTCCGAGCAACGCCAGGATCACAATCACGACAACGGCGATCAGAACCAGGATCAACGCATACTCTACCAGGCCCTGCCCTCTTTCTTTCGGAGCGAATAGCATCTACATTCACCACCTTTCTTTTCGAGGATCACAATTGTTGTACTGGGTATACGGATTTACGAATTCACAATTGTGCATGATGCTGAATTCAGAATAACACAGGAAGCATGTCCGTATACCTTACAGAGTCCTAACGATGTACCAACGATGCAAGAAGCAGACCAAAATGAAATCACCTCATAGAACATGATTTCAATTGACTCGTCTCATCGATCTTTCCCATACGATCGGCCTATAGCGCCAGCCGTTCAGCTACGCGCAACCATACATGATAACCTTCCGCCAGGAAAAACGTTACACCGGCGGCCAGGTTGAAGGGCGGCACGATTCTATTTGCGAGAATGCGAAATCCTCTTATCTGGGTGTTGATTGGGCTGTTAAGTTATCAATTGGATTACCATCGTTAGGATCATCAGCACCCCCATGATCGCAAACAGGATTTGTCCAATACGCATTCGCCGCTTCTGATCGCGGCTCATCTGCGGTTTCTTGTTGTTTCGTTTCTTTGCCATCAGACGCTCCAACATTCATCATACCATGCGGCCATACAGTCGTCCAGACGGGGCTCATCGGCGGCGATCTGCTCACTTCAAAATCTGGCATTCGCCGCCAGAACATCGCCTGCATACATCCAGAATCCAATCGGAAATCTGACTCACCGCGTTGATTTTACGTTGAGTCCGATAGGCTATCATGTTGAGACGACGGCGTAAGCCATCTTCTGAACACATCCTAGATCGGACCGGCATAAAACCCTGTGATGGAGGTTTTCCATTATGGGGCTGGCTGACTCGATGTGTTGACGATACTCTATTCGAAGTTATCAGGGGGTCGACGACCCAGGCTTCGATGGAAGTCAAACGAGTATCAAACGCCAGTTTGAAATACTCAATCCGGATTCATAATGAAGGAGGTGAGGCTCAAATTTAAGCATGATCTCGATCATCAACACCCAGCATGAAAGAGTTCTGGCTACATTCTAATGAGGAGGAAACCCATGAAACGTTACTCAGTGATCGGTTTGTTGGCATTACTTCTAGGTTTGATCGCCGGTGTTTTACCTGTTGGTGCAGCACCCGGAATCGATTATCGACCCGTGGATGTCGGCCCGGAAATTCGGGAATGGGAACCGACCCAGGCGCGGCTTGAAGGATCACCCGCAGCAGCGGAAGCCGAGGCCGAGGCAGGCGCAAATGCCGCCTCCAGCGTGGATGAATGTATTCTGGATGAGAAAGATTGGTTATCCATGGATTCCGTCGCCGGATCCTACTTCTTCACCACGTTCTACCTGGTAGCCGTGGGCACGGATTCCGAGCTTTGGGTGCAGGCAGACACGAGCTGGCCCGAAGGAGATACCCGGGAGACTCCGGAGATCACCTGCGAGCAAGCCAGCTACATGGTCTCGGAATTCGACAACAACATGCTCCCGAAGGAAAGTGATTTCTTCGGTGTGGCGGACTTCCACGACGGTTCGGCCTCGCTGCTCGAGGCCTGGGAAATCGTCCCACCGGGATACTACACCGACCCGGACGGCAAGCAGGTCATCCTGGTCTCGAACGTACGCGATGAAAACTACTACGATCCGAACTACCCGCTGTATATCGCCGGATTTTACTCCCCGTCCCTCGAAGCGTATTTCGATCGCAACGTTATGACCATCGACGCCTACGACTGGGCGGATCGCGTAGGGCCGGATGTGGAACGACCCCATCTTTACGAGGGGGTATTCGCCCACGAGTATCAACACTTGCTGCATGACGACTACGATCCCGACGAAGTGAATTTCGTAAACGAGGGTTTGTCGATGTACGCCGAATACCTCACCGGGTACGCTTCGGGCGAGGAGCAGTACGGCGGCTTCCTGACCAATCCCGAGAACTCTCTCGTCGTCTGGGAAGATCAAGGAAATATCGAAGTGCTGTCGGATTACGGCCAGGCCTACCTGTTCCAGTTTTACATGATGGAACAATTCGGCAGCGCCTTCCTGCAAGCCGAGTTCAGAAACCCCGAGAATGGGATAAGCGGCATCAATTCGACGCTCGATTCCCGCCACATTCACCGCGACTTCGATGACATCTACCACGACTTTTCCGTCGCCGTGTTGATCGATTCCCGCCAAAATCGCTACCGCTACGGCTTCAAGAAGCTCGACCTGGCCATCGATATCGGCACCGTGGACGACCCCAATCCGGAAGCTTACGATATGCCCGGTGCACCGCCCTGGGGCACGGACTACATCTGGCTCTCCCGGGAACCCAAGAAATTGGGGATGTTCACCTTCAACGGACAGGATTATTCGATCTTCCCCTCCGCTTGGACTTCCGATGGCGAGGTGCTCTGGGGCGGCAGTGGTGACCTGATCGACAACTGGGCGATCTTCGAAGCCACGGGTGGCGGCACACTGACCTTCGACACCTACGTCGACATCGAAGACTACTGGGATTTCGGCTTCGTGCAGGTCTCCACAGACGGCGGCCAGACATGGACCAGCCTGGCCAACGAATACACCACGAGCGATCACGATCCCGACGCGCATCCGAAGGTGGTCGAGAATCTGCCCGGCCTGACAGGTTGGAGCGAAGACTGGATTACGATGAGTTTCGACCTGAGTGCCTACCCGGGTGACATCCTGCTCGCCTTCCGTTACATCACCGATTGGGCCACGACCTACGAAGGCTGGTTCATCGACAACGTCTACGTCGACGACGTGCTCATCTCGGATGGTTCCGATGCTTCGGTTTTCAAGGACATCACGGAGCTGTTCCCCATCGATAACGACTTCACCGTGATCTTTGTGGGCATCCGAAACCTTCGAGGCAAACCGATATACCAGGTGATCAAGATGCGCTTGAACGAGGAGACCGAAGAAGGCTTCATTCAGCTTCGCAGGTTGCTCGGCCGATCCAACAAGGCCGTGATGCTCGTCACTTTCGACGCGCCCGAGGGCCATTCGAAGTATGCAGATTACGAATACGGTTTCACGTATTTCGATCAAGGTCCACGGAAACCGCGCTTGCCGAATCGACATCCCTGGCGTCGACGCTAACCTCATGAACAAATCGAGCCCGCCGTTATATTGGCGGGCTCGACCTCTTATTACGCAAAGGTTTGGTTATCGGCTGATCTTCGTCAATCCACTGGCACCCAGGGGGAGCCATCCTGGATCTTCTCGCCCGGTTGAATCGGGATCGGCAAAACTTCCGGTGTGCCATCCTCACCACACAGCACCATGAGCAGTCCTTCATCGCTGTGATAGCTGTATACGTCATCATCGACCTGCAGGGTAACCTCGTATCCCGGGGTAATCACCTGGGCGTAATCCATCTCCTCCGCGGGGCAGCCCAGGCTCGAATCGGACCACTCCACCTCTTCCACACTCACGACCTGGACGTCATCTTCCGAAACGCCCAATCGCTGCGCGAGGTCGGAAACTGCCCGATCGACGATGTACGCTTCGCCTCGCATCGGCGCCGGGGTTTTAATCTCTCCTACAAACGATTGCTCCGTGGCTTCCTGCGGCTGCGGCGTCGCAGCAGGCTGCTCTTTTCCTTCCGTCGAAGAAGCAGAGACGTTCTTCTCTCCCGCAACGCTTCTCGCCTGGCAGCCCACGAGCGTCAACGCGATTACCAGCATCAATCCGATAAGCCTACGTTTCTTCATTGCAACCTCCCTTACGTATCAGTATATCCATCCGTAATGCTTATGACGACTCTCAGGTCCGTTTTGTTCCTGCGCCCACGCGGCTCGAATTCAGGCCACAAGAACGCATACCGCACGTGCCTTCCGCATTGCACCCAGGTGTTTGCAGCCAGAGAAGGAAAACGATACCATGATCCCGAAACCCCACAAGGATAAAAACATGGCAGAAGAAAAAGAAAAAACAGACGGCGGCAGCGAGGAGCAGGGACAGAAACCGACTTTCCGTTCGCCGCGTTCACTCAGCTTGATGGCGATCATTCTGGGAGTTCTCTTC
Organism: Anaerolineales bacterium; assembly: GCA_037382465.1. Lineage (NCBI taxonomy): Bacteria > Bacillati > Chloroflexota > Anaerolineae > Anaerolineales > Anaerolineales bacterium. The sequence continues at coordinate 45,316 of JARRPX010000004.1, forward strand.
GAGATCCTCTTCGACGGCCACCCTACCGGCATTTCTTTTCCCATCTGGATCACTGCCTGTTTGCTTGCCCTCGTCGGAATGGCACAGAATGAAGGAATCCAGCCGGCAAAACCCGAATATCTTCTTTCGATTCCCATCGTCGTGCTTTCTGTATTCACCTGTTTTCGGTTGGAACCCATGACGGGCATATTGAGCATGTTAATCACGCTTCTCATCTTTGCGGTCTGGATATTCGCCTTCCGCATTGGTCGGGTGCTCGAGTTTCGCTGGGTGGATTTCATCGTCGCCACCATACGCACTCCATTGGAGTGTTTATTCGGATGGGGTCCTGTTGCTGCTGCAGCCGTACGGCAGACGATCGGCGCTCGCGCCACGAAAAATAAACTGATTGCGATCCTGCGGGGATTGCTGCTTGCGCTTCCAGTCTTTTTCCTCTTCCTGGCGTTGCTGGCGAGTGCCGACCTGGTATTCGCCGACTACGTGCGGAAGGCCTTCCAATGGCTTGACCTTGATCGACTGATACAGATCCTGCGGCGGTTATTCATTATCCTTTTCGCCACGGCACTCTCACTCGGTGCCCTCGTCATGGCGCTTCGAAAACGGGAAGAAAACATCGCCGGGCACGCGCAAAAGTCTTCGTCACAAATTCTGGGAATCATCGAAGGCGCCGTCGTCCTGATCGTGATCGACCTGCTTTTTGGCGCCTTCGTCGCCATCCAATTTGCTTATCTATTCGGCGGAGAAGCCAACATCACCGCAGCCGGCTACAACTACTCGGAATATGCCCGTAGAGGCTTTTTCGAGTTGACCGTGCTGGCAGTGCTGAGCCTTGGTTTCATCATCGGCTTGAGTCGTTGGACGAAACGCGAAAGCACCTCGGAGAAGAACTGGTTTACTGCGCTGAGTACCTGTCTGGTGGCTTTGATGGGCGTCATTCTGGCTTCCGCAGTCAAGCGGCTGCTGCTGTATGAGGACGCCTACGGATTCACCCGCCTGCGTACTTACACTCACGTGGCAATCGCCTGGATGGGCGTCATGTTCGCCGTCTTCCTCGTCCTGCTCTATCGGGAACGCCTGCGTCGCTTCGCCCCCGTCGCTGCACTTGGGGTGCTCGGTTTCACGCTGACGCTGAATGTGCTGAACGTCGATGCCTTCATCGTGCGTCAAAATATTAAACGGTACACAGATCGCGAAAATACCGAAATCGTCCGAGAAGGCATCACACGGGTCGGTGCCGGATCAGCGGAACTCGATTTGCGCTATCTGTTCGATCTTTCTTACGACGGCGTCCCTGGTCTAGTCGATTTCGCCGATGCGGCGCAGGGAGAAATCCGCACGGAACTCCTCTCTCAATTGGCTTGCGAACGAGGCAAGCTGAATGCGCGTATGGAAAGCCTGAAATGGCCTTCGTTGCACTTTTCCCGGCTGGGCGCGCAAAAGGCGCTCGACGGCATCGCCGATCTACTCGACGAATACCCGGTCACGCACAGCAGAACCGACTGGGTGGTGGAAGTGAACGGCGAGTATGAAGCATGTTATCGTGATTTTGATTGGGATTGAAACAAAGTGATCCAGCACACTTGATTGAACCACAAAAGCCTCCCTTGCGAATCGGGAGGCCTTCGGATTACGGAATGGCTAACGGAGTTCCTTCTCGGCCACGATCCAAACCGTCGCACCGTCGCGGATGACACGGGTCCTGGCGCCAAAACCCGCCAACTTCTTTGCGATCTTCTCCGCCAGTACGAAATGGCTGCGGAACAAAGCGAGTTTCTCCGCCAAAGCGAGCAGCTTCACGCCGAAGCGGCGGATGTCCGGCTCTTCGATGACCAAACGTCCACCGGGCGCAAGAACGCGCCAGAACTCTCGCAGACTGAGTTCCTGATCCAGTAAATGGTGGTAGGCATCCACAACGATCACCCGTTCGAAGCTCGCATCCGCAAAGGCCAATTTCTCGGTCTCAGAACCGACGGCACAGCACAGCCCGTCCTTCTGCCGGGACTGGCGGAGCATGTTGAAGGAAACATCGCTGATGACCACCAGGCCCGCTCTATCGACAAGCTGCTGGGCGATGCGCCCCGTCCCACCCGCGGCGTCCAGCAGGCGACCGGCGACCGGCAAACCGACCACCTGCGCCAGCCGGTCGTTCTCCGGGATGCGGATCAAACGATCGTAGAGGGGTGCGAGGATGTCGAAATGATCGAATATCGGCATACCATCTCCGAGGCAGATTATAATGGGATATCTTACCATCCAGATGGTGCAGGCGTGGAGTCAAATCGCGCCCGCGAACGGACAAAGATGTCGGGAATTTTCATCCGCAAAAAGACGGAAACGGATCGAGCCTGGTGCAGCAGTTTGCTTCGCGACCAATGGGGGTCTGCGCGAGTCGTCAGCCGCGGCCGTCTTCACCACGCCGAATTGCTCCCGGGATTGATCGCCGAACTGCGAGGTGAACCCGCTGGCCTCTTGACCTACCGCGTCGAAAACGCAGAGTGTGAAATCGTCACGCTCAACAGTCTGCTGGAGCAGCACGGCGTTGCCACGGCGCTGCTGGAGGCCATCTCTGAGGCAGCCGTTTCGGACGGCTGCCGCCGGTTGTGGCTGATCACCACCAACGACAACATCCCCGCTCTGCGTTTCTATCAGAAGCAGGGATTCACGCTGGCCGCGATCTATCCGGATTCAATCCGGCAAGCCAGAAAACTCAACCCGGAGATACCCGAACTCGGTTGGGAAGACATCCCCATCCGGGACGAGATCGAATTCGAAAGAAACCTGCAACCATCCGGCAGCGCATAATGCGGCGCTTCCGGCCAGCATCGTGTGTCAGTCTGCCGAGTTTATGGTACGATGCTGTGTTGAACGTTCGGCCGGAGTTTACTCAGCGGGCCGCTCCGCACGAAAACCGCCGGCCAGCCGGTTATCAAATCGACACGGGCGCAAGCACATGCGAAAAGCCACGCTGGCGATCGACTCCATCCATTTGCTTCCACCGATTTCTCCGGGGAAGATCGTTTGTGTGGGCCGCAATTACGTCGCCCACGCCGAAGAGCACCACGCCGAAGTGCCCGATCTGCCCCTGCTCTTTCTCAAACCACCCTCGGCGGTCATCGGCCCCGGCGAACCCATCGTACTGCCCCCACAATCGAACCAGGTCGAACATGAAGCGGAACTCGCCGTCGTGATCTCCCAGCGCGGCCGCTGGATACGTGCAGAAGATGCCGGTAATTTTATCCTCGGCTATACGGCGGCGAACGACGTGACCGCACGGGACCTGCAGCAGCGGGACGGCCAATGGACCCGCAGCAAGGGCTTCGACACCTTCTGCCCGCTTGGCCCCTGGATCGAGACGGATCTCGACTCTTCGGACGTGTTGATCACTTGTTCGGTGAACGGACAGATGCGCCAGATGGCGTCCACGCGCGACATGGTGTTCACCGTTCCTCAACTCATCGCCTTCGTCTCCTCGATCATGACCCTCGATCCCGGCGACTTGATCCTCACGGGAACCCCCGCCGGCGTCGGAATCCTCGGTGACGGCGACGAGGTGACTGTAGACATTGAAGGCGTCGGCACGCTGCGGAACCCGGTGCGCGGCCAACCGAGAGACGAAGGATAATCCACCCACACTCAGGAGGCGTTTCATGGGTCTCAAACCCGATCATTGGATTGCGAAAATGGCTCGTGAAGAAAAAATGATCGATCCCTTTGCCGCGGAGCAAGTCCGCGATGGCGTCATTTCGTACGGCGTCTCGTCCTACGGGTACGATATCCGCGTGGCAGACGAATTCAAGATCTTCACCAACGTGTATTCGGCCGTCGTCGATCCGAAACAATTCGACAAGGCGTCGATGGTCGATCTCAAGTCAGACGTCTGCATCATTCCCCCGAATTCGTTTGCGCTGGCGCGAACCGTGGAATACTTTCGCATCCCCCGCGGTGTACTCACGATCTGTGTGGGCAAGTCGACCTACGCGCGCTGCGGCATCATCGTTAACGTGACCCCCTTCGAACCCGAATGGGAAGGCTTCGTCACCCTGGAGATTTCCAACACAACCCCTCTCCCGGCGAAGATCTACGCCAACGAAGGCATCGCCCAGGTGCTTTTCTTCGAAGCCGACGATGAATGCCTCCAATCCTACGCGGACAAAAAAGGAAAGTATCAGAAGCAGAAAGAAATCGTGCTTCCCCGGATGTAGCACTCGAAATCCGGCGTCGAGAGCATTCGAGTGCACTTGCACAGCAACGAACGAGCCGCCGGGACCAAAACCGGCGGCTTTTTTACTTCTATCCAGGCGGAGCGCCTAAATCTGGAATTCTCCGGACCGGTAGAACAGCTCCCCATCGACGATGATCTCTCCCCCGTCACGCATTTCGCAAATCATGTCCCAATGGATGGCGCTCTCGTTGCTCGATCCTGTTTCCGGATATCCGGCGCCGAGCGCCATGTGGATCGTGCCGCCGATTTTCTCATCGAAGAGGATGTTCTTGATGAAGCGGTTGATGCGTTTGTTGGTTCCCATAGCGAATTCGCCCACGTATTTCGCGCCGGCGTCGGTTTCCAGCATGCGCAGAAGAAACTCTTCGTTCTTCTTCGCGCTGGCCTTCACCACTTTGCCGGCTTCAAAATGAAGCTCGACTCCAGCGACCTCACGGCCGCTGTATATCGCCGGATAGGTAAATCGAATCCAGCCGTCGAGCGAATCCTCCACCGGGCCGGTGAATATCTCCCCGCTGGGCATGTTGTACGTGCCGTCGGAATTGATGAACTTGCGGCCGTCGATCGAAAGCTTGAGTTCTACGTTCGGCCCACGTACTTCGACGCTGCGCTTGCCGGCCAACCAATCCACCAAACGCTGCTGCTCGTCGTGGACGGCTTGCCACGCCGCGACCGGGTCATCCTGGTCGGCGAAGGTGGTGCCGTATACGAAGTCCTCGAATTCGGATAAATTCATGTCCGCGTCCTGGGCGTAGGCTTCGGTCGGGAAGAGGCTGATCACCCAGCGCAGATCCTTGGATGCCGAACGCTGCATGAAAATTTTCGTCAATTCGGCGTGCGCCCTCGAACGCAGGCTCTGTTTGGCCGGGTCTACGTTGCTCAGGACGCGCGTGTTCGACGAGCTGTCGATGTTGATCATTACGTCGAACTCCGAGCGGACGATTTTCTCGAAGCGGTGCACGCGCTGCAGCTGATCCTCGTTTCCCTCGGTGAAGAGGATGTAAGCCAGATCCTCGACTTCGACACGCGAACGCAGCAATCCGAGCAGAACGTACGGATACGCCCCGGCGCGGATGACTTCACGGTAAATCTCCCGAACCAGCGGCATCCCCGCCGGCTGGTGGTAAATCGCCACTACGTCCTTCGGCCGCACCTTGGTCGAATACTGCACCAGAATCTTCGCCAGATTCACCACGCGCGCATCTGCCATGGAACACATCCTTTCTCGGCGATATTTTCCTTGATTATATCAACGCTATCGTTATCTAGAATTAATGATATGTCCGTGAAAAGCGTTGAATGTATGAATGAGTGTGTTTGCACGATTGATTGCCTCATTCAACGAAACCATGCCTCGATTTGCACACACATCATTCGTAGGGCCGGCCAGTGTGCCGGCCCAATTTCACATCGTTTTTTTGGGCGCACACATGGGTGCACCCCAATATTGATGGAATTGATCCCATGAAAGTCCGCAGGTCGTATTGAAGGGAACCGAAATCCAAACCTCTCACAATTACGAGCGAGAGTTCTTGTAGGGGTGGGTTTGAAACCCGTCCCTGCCGGGCTGTCTGGTTTCAAGTGGGTGTTCGCGTGGGGGTGTTCAGAAATTGATGAATTCGAATTCAAGGAAAATCAAGACTGCTTGTCTGCAGCCATCGATCCAGGACCCTGAAAGGTATCGCTGCCTGACGTCGGTTGCTAATAAAATCGAAGTACTCGAGTTCGATTCAACGCCACGCGCCGCTCAGCGTGCAGCCGGCGTCAAATTCGAGGGCGAGCAGGTAATCCGTCTGCGCAGGATTTCCCCAGTGGAAGTTGAGCGCGATGACGACCACCTGGTCCTGGGGAATGGTCTTGTTGGCATCCGCCGACATCTCGAGAACGATGCCGTTCTGCAGGTCTTCCAGCCCGATTTCCCCCTGCCAGAGAACGTCATCCCCCAGGCGAATGTGCTGCAGCACACCCTTCACCGTTGCGTCCCAACTCAACTCTCGCACACTCACGAGGTTCACACTCCGGCCGCTCTGATTGTCGACGATCCACTCGGCGTCGTTTCCCTGTTCCCCCAGATATTGAAGCCGGAGGCCCGGGCAGGCATCCGAGGTTACCGGCTCAGGTGTGGGAGAAGCGGCGAGAACGACAACCTGCTCCGTCGCAGTGGGTGCAATGTCGATCACGGCTGCCGTCCGGGACGGCGTCGAGGTCACCATGGCAGTCGTTCCGAACCCGGAAAAATAATCCCGCAGCAGCAGCGTTGCCGCAACCCCGGCGAAGATCACCAGCGTCAGCGGCACGACCCAAAGCGAACCCCTCCGCTGCGAGGCCGGTGTAGATGCGGCCGACGACGAGGGATCCATTTCGCCAACGCCCGTCTGATTCACCACGTCGAGCGCCAATCTAACTTGCGGAGAAGTTTCTGGAGGCAATCGAAATTGCGGCAGCGGTTTCCCGTCCAACGCAGCCAGATAGGCCTCCTTCATGAGGCGAATGCTCGGAAATCGATCCTCGCGTCGTTTGGCCAGGGATTTGAGAATCACCCGTTCTTCGTCCGGTGGAATTTGCGGGTTGAAGCGTCTCGGGCGGGGAACCGGTTCGTTGATGTGCGCCAGGACGCTCGCCATGGGTTTATCGGATTCGAAGGGCAGCCGTCCGGTTGCCATGCGGTAGAGTATTACGCCCAATGAATACTGATCCGAACGGGCATCGATTTTCTCGCCGCGCCCCTGTTCGGGAGAGATGTATGCCGGTGTGCCCATCAACATCGACCCCGTGAGCGTGTCCGAACCTTCGATCTGGCGCGCCAGGCCAAAGTCGGTCAGCAAGGCGTTGCCCTTCTCGTCGATCATCACGTTGGAAGGTTTGATATCGCGGTGAATGATGCCCTTGTCGTGCGCCAGGGAAAGCGCGTCGGAAATCTGCTGCACCCAACGCTTGCATTCCTGTTTGGAAATACTGCCGTGCTCCATGCGCTCCTGCAGCGTTTCGCCGCGCACGAAGGGCATGACGAGATAGATGTAGCCCTGCGTCTGTCCGTAATCGATGACCGGAACGATGGATGGATGCGTGAGATGCTGCTTGACCAACTGGGCTTCGCGTCGAAAGCGTTTCAAGAACATGCGGTCGGCGCTCATCGCCGGGGACAACACTTTCAAGGCCACCTCGTGCATGCTGCGCGTGTCGACGGCCCGATAGACCGTCGCCATGCCCCCCTGGCCGACGAGCTCGCGAAGATGGTAGTGATCGAGCATTTTTCCAACCAACACACTCATAATGCTACCTCTGCTGCAGGGTTCGATGTGCACAGCAACCAAGGGTTTACACTACAGGGACATTTGTGTCAAGCGGAGCGAGTTCGAGAATGGATGTATGCGGCAGTTCTCCTGCTATGCCTCGCGTGGTTCCATGATCGACTCCAAAGCTGCATAACAAACGATCCAAAAGAACGGTCCGCTACAAACGCAGAATTCACACAAACCTTGAGGGCGCACATTAAGCAGGTTATCATCATTCGAATTCCAACGCAGGCACACTGCGAAAGGTGACCCGATGAAGACGACCGCACGTGCGGAATGGTTTGCCGGAGTACGGGCGCAGCTCCCCATCCTTCTCGGCGTCGTGCCGTTTGGGGTGATCTTTGGCGCCCTGGCGCTCTCCGCCGGGATTCCCCCATTGGAAACTCAAGCGTTTTCACTCTTCGTCTTTGCCGGCAGCGCACAGTTCATCTCCGCCGGATTGATCGCAGAGGGCACTCCGGCGCTCATCGTGGTGCTCACCATTTTCGTCGTCAATCTACGTCACGCGCTGTACAGCGCAAGTATTTCCCAGTACACCCAGCATCTCCCCAAACGCTGGAAAGCCGTCCTCGCCTGGCTGCTCACGGATGAAGCCTTCGTCGTCGCTTCCGTGCGCTATCGAGAACGAAATAACGCGCATTCCCATTGGTATACCCTGGGGACAGGGCTGACGCTGTGGGCCTCCTGGCAAGCGAGTACGGCCGTAGGCATAGCGCTCGGCAAGGTGATTCCGGAAAACAGTTGGCTCGATTTCGCCCTGCCGTTGACCTTTGTCGCACTGCTCGTGCCGCTGTTGATCGACCGCCCGACCTGGATTGCGGCCGCAGTCTCCGGATGTTCGGCGGTGATCCTTTCCGGGCTACCGTATAAACTCTGGATTCTGATCGCCGCCACGCTTGGCGTCGCCGCCGGCATGCTCGCCGAAATGCGGCTTGCGCGAGTTAAGGACCTCCCGCAATGAAATCCGCCAGCGCGCTTTACCTGTGGACGATCATCATCGGCGGCATGCTGGTTACCTACGCCACGAGATTGTCCTTCATCCTGCTGGTCCCGCAGGAACGGGTGCCCACGTTGATGAAACAAGCCCTGCGCTACGTGCCGCCGGCCGTTCTGGCCGCACTGATTCTCCCGGATTTGCTGTTATCGGATGGCAGCTTTCAGCTCGATCTTCAGAATTACCGGCTGTTTGCCGGCTTGCTGGCCGCTCTCGTGTCCTGGCGGACGAAAAACACCTGGCTCACCATCGGCGTCGGCATGGGCGCGCTGTGGCTGCTCTCCTCACTGTAGATTAACTGTTGGTATATCAAGTCGAAAAAATCGTCGTTTAGCAAGGGTATCGAGGATGTAATCGGGGATCACACAGGGGGGATCAATGCAGCGAACAGCCGTACGTCGTATTCACCGTGACCGAATAGGAAGTAGCCTGCCCATTACTCTCGAATTGGAACTGTAACAAAATGCTACCACCTGCGGCGACACTTACTGAGACAGGAGCCGAAGATGGCGAGTCAGGATCATTAACCGGATTGTTACTGCCACCCACTTTAATAAACTTCAATATATTATCATCACCTGGCCACGATAAGGCAACGTAGTTGATCGTCACACTGCTGCTGCTGTTGTTATTAAAATTCCAGGATACTATTTTATGATTGACAGATTTCCCGCTCAAGCTGAGGCTGTCACACACGTTCTGCGTTGCCGTCGGGGTGTTCGTCGGAGGCTGCGTCGCCGTAGGTGTGTTTGTGGGAGGCGTCGTCGCTGTCGCCGTCAACGTCAGTGTTAAGGTTGGTGTTGGCGTGCTCGTCGGTCCTGCTGTGAGGGTTGAAGTGGGCGTCGTACCTGCAGGCGGAGTCGAGGCCGAGGTTTGGGTCCTGGTAGGCGTGGCACTGGGAACCGCAGGTCCTCCACCGGATGACGAGGTCGAAGTCAGCGTCGCCGTTGTCGTCAGATCTTCGGTTGCGCTCGCCGCGAGTGGGTCTTCCGTTCCGCTGTCGGTCACGGCTGATTCACCTCCCGCAGCCGGCGTGGCGCTGGCTTGTGCCGTCAGGGTGGCATCCAACATTGCGCGGATTTCCTCCTCCGATAAAGCATCTCCCTCGAGCGCCACCATTTCCGTGGCGAAGGCATTCAACGTCGCCTGGACGTCAATCGTCTCCGCAGCGGCGATGACCACACCTCTGTCTCCGCCGAACAGATCCGGGAAAAGTGCGTTGGTTCCGATAATCGAAAGCGGACAGAGAAGCAGGAGCAGCAAAGCAACCACAAGGACAGCCCGCCGGCGGTACCAGGGTTCCTTTTCATCCTTCCGTTCGCCGCCGGTTGGGGACTTCTCGCCCACACGTACGGTGGATTCGAGGGGAACGTGGAAAGCCTCAGTCGGAATTTCATCGGTGATGCCGTTGCGGATACGCGCGACCGCTTCCCGGATGGCTTGATGGAAAGCCTGATTGAAATCGCTGATCGTCGGATAGCGCTTGCTCGGATCCTTGGAGAGTGCCTTGATCAGGACGCGCTCGATGGGTTCGGGAAGATTGGGATTGAGGTAGCGCGGCCGGGGCAGCGGCTCCGTGGCATGCTTCAATGCGATAGCGATGGGAGTCTCGGCATCGAAAGGCAGATAGCCGGTGCTCATACGGTACAGCACCACCCCGAGGGCATATTGATCCGATAGCGGAGTTACTTCGCCTTCCTGGAGCTGCTCGGGCGCCATGTATGCCGGCGTACCGATGACCGCCGATCCGGTCAAACTCACCGAGGCTTCGTCGACGTGGGCGAACCCAAAATCCGAGAGATAACAGTTGCCTTCGTCGTCCAGCAGGATATTGGAAGGCTTCACATCTCGATGAACCACGCCGCGATCGTGAGCATACTGCAATGCCGAACATATCTGATCGACGATCCGCATCGCCTCTTTGACGTTCATCGGCTTCTTCTGCATGCGAAGATGCAGACCGCCGTACTTCATGTACGGCATCACGAAGAACAGCAGGCCATCGACTTCGCCGTAATCGATGACCGGAATGATATTGGGGTGATCGAGCTGACTGAGAACCTGGGCTTCGCGAATGAAGCGCGACTTGAATTTCTCGTCCAGGTTCAGATGGGGGGCGAGAATTTTCACCGCAACAATCCGATCGTTGACAAGGTCTTGCGCCTTGTAAACGTTCGACATGCCACCGCGACCGGCTTTTTCGATAAGATGGTAGTTCCCGAAGGTCCTACCTTCTAATTCAGGCATAACTCGATTCCCACCCGCACCTATCCAACCCGGGACAATCAACGCCCAGGATGGTTAAGAGGTACCCAATGACAAATTGTGGATCGGCATCCAAGGGCGAAGCCTTTACAAGCCGATCCACCTCCCCTGGCGCCCGATTAACAATCTACCGAGCATGATAGATCATCGACAGGATTGTGATAGCGATTCTATCACCCGTAATCAACGGCCCCGTTGTTTGCCGGTAAATTCCCACAATGAAGATTATCACAGAGAGAGGCAATTTGTGGATGGGAATGTGGCACCATATCTTAGCACAAATAAAAGTTGGGCTTCAATTCGGATTGGATGCGGACATCACAAAAAAAGGCTCGATTTTCGATGCGCTGGTTGGAAAGTATAGGAGAAGAGACGGTCAATCCAGGTCAGGCGGAGGCCAGGGGACGAAATCGCGCAAGATGGAACCGCCAATAAATTCACGAATCATGGAGTTATCGGGAATGAGATCGCTGTCGATCGGTAGAAACCAATCCAGAAAAGCCAACAACCGCTTCGCCTCAACATGTTCGTCCGTGCCGAAGGGCACCTGGCGCAAGAGAGGTTCCGCCAGCGAAGCCAATACTGCGCCCTCGTAAACCAGAGCCGAGTTGAACATCGCATCTGCGTTTTCCTGATAAGGAAAGATGTATTTCCGTTCCCCGCGCCGCACGGACTCCCAGCGGCGGATGGTTTCCTGCGCCGTGTATCCTCGCTGTGCCGCATCGCGCACGATGCGACGAATAAGGCGCGTATCGGTGGTCGAGACGCGGTTAAAACGGTCCAGGTTTAACTGCGTCAACGCAGAGACGTAAATGCGAAAGGTGGTTTCGGTGGGGATTTCGGGCAGCAGTTCCGGATTGAGGCCGTGAATGCCTTCGAGGATGATGATTTGATCCGGGGCCAGTTGAATGAATTCCCCCTCGACTTGTTTGCCCTGAAGGAAATCGTAGCGCGGGAGGCGGACCACCTCTCCGGCGATCATGCGCTTGATATCCTGATTGAGGCGCGCGAGGTCCAGCACATGAAGCGATTCGTAATCGTATTCCCCATATTCATCCAGGGGAGTCTTTTCGCGATCGATGAAGTAATTGTCCAGGCCGATCGGGTACGGCGCGAGACCGCGCGCCAGCAGTTGAATCGAGAGCCGTTTCGAAAATGTCGTTTTACCAGACGAAGACGGACCGGCCGTCAGCACGACGCGCATTCGATCCCGTCGTTCCGCAATCAAGGCGGCAATCTCTGCGATCCTTCTCTCGTGGAGAGCCTCTGAAACGAGCACGATTTCCCGCGCCCGGCCGGCGCTGATCGCCTCGTTCAATGCGCCCACATCCGGAACTCCGATGGTGTCGATCCAATCCCCGTACTGTAAAAAAGTTTCGAGAAGGATGCGGAATTCCGGCACAGGAAGCAATTCGGTAGGCCGGTGCCGCCTGGGGAAGCGCAGCGTGAATCCCTCACCGGCGGCTTGCAGCGCAAACCATCGCAGGTAGCCGGTCGAAGGAACCATGTATCCATGGTGATAATCCCGAAAGTTATTGAGCTGGTAAACAACCAATTGGGGTTTTTTGCGGTGTTTCAACAAGCGCTCCTTGTCTTTATAGCCTCGCTTGCTGAAATACTCGATCGCAGCCTCGATCGGAAGATGGCTCTTGGCGAAAGGCAGGTCCTGATTGACCAACTCTTGCATGCGCGCCTGTAATCTTGCAAGCTCGTCGCTGCTCAACGCATGACGTCCATCCACCTCACAGAAGTATCCGCCGGAGGCGATGGAGTGATCGACGGTAAGTTCGGCGTCCGGGAAAAGTTCCTCGAACGCGGCCGCCAACAGAAAGGTCAGAGAACGGCGGTAGATACGCATACCGTCGGCCGACGCCATGGTAATTGGACACACCCTGGCGTCCATTTCGATGGTATAGGTCAACTCTCGCAGTTCACCGTTTACGATACCGCCCACGATGGGAGCTTCCGGAGATTCGACGACCTTCAGGAAGTCCTCCAACTGGCTGCCTCGTGCACCCTCGAGAACGCGTTCGTCAGGAAGATGAACCTGCACCGTCGCCCGCGGTTGTGTCTCGTGAATTTTATGATTGGGCTTTGCTGCCATACCGACACGGCCTCCACGAAACTTCATTCTACCCTATTTTTGATTCACCCATTTGCTCGCAAGCAAGAGCTTCTAAAATAGATCGTCGCATTACGCGAAAAAAACGTTCAGAATCTATTGAGTCCTGTGAGGTAGACTTTAACCATCCTCAGAAACTAGGCCCCGGATGCAAGGGGACCCGGGGCAAATGTTTTCCTTATCTTCGGAGCGATTGAGCCTGATCTTCAATCGCTCCGATCTGTTGATGCCGATCCTGAACCATTGGAAGCACGCTGTGACGAAAGCTCTTACACGAGCAAGCCTTTGCCGATCGCAGCTTCGGATCGCATTCCTTCGCCAGTTCCAGGACGGCCTACTTCACTCATCAACCGGCCAACAACACAGCACCAACTGCTTTGCTGCCCTGACCTCATCCATACGTCCGAAGGGCGTCTTGTGCGGCGCAGTGGTCAGGATCTCGGGATCCTCATGCGCTTCGCGAGCGATTTGCTGCATCGCCGCCACAAAGGCATCCAGGGTTTGTTTGCTTTCGGTTTCCGTGGGCTCGATCATCAACGCTTCCGGCACGATGAGCGGGAAATAATTCGTCGGTGGGTGAAAGCCGAAGTCCATCAGCCGCTTTGCGATGTCTAGCGCGTGCACGCCCGGCGCATCGTCCCATTTGCCTTCCGCCACGAATTCGTGCATGCAGATCCGATCGTAGGGAATCCTGTACACATCCTGCAGTTTCACGCGTAAGTAGTTGGCGTTCAAAACGGCATGGTCGGCGACGTCCCGCAGCCCCTCGTTGCCCTGCATGCGCATGTAGGTATAGGCGCGCACCAGGACTCCGAAGTGTCCGTGAAAGAGTTTCATCCTGCCGATGCTCTTCGCCGGTTCCACCAGCCCGTACAACGGAGGCACGTTTTCATCGCCCACCTCGACGATGTCGACGAGGGGACTCGGGAGAAAATCCGCGAGATGGGCCGCAACGCCGACCGGACCCGCTCCGGGCCCACCGCCGCCGTGAGGGGTAGAGAACGTCTTGTGCAGGTTGTAATGCAGGATGTCGAATCCCAGATCGCCGGGACGCACCACCCCCAGCAGCGCATTCATGTTCGCGCCGTCTCCATACACCAGTCCGCCGCAACCGTGGACCAGTTGGATAACTTCTTGCACGTGCTCCTCGAACAAACCCAGCGTGTTCGGATTGGTCAGCATCAAACCGGCGACCGTATCGCCACACTGACTGCGCAGCGCTTCGATGTCGATGTTGCCGCGCGGATCCGAGGGGACTTCGACCACCTCCATCCCGCTCATCGCGATCGAGGCGGGGTTGGTCCCGTGTGCGGAATCGGGAACCAGAATGCGGTTGCGCTTCGTGTCGCCGCGATCTTCGTGATAGGCGCGGATGATGAGAATCCCGGTGAGTTCGCCCTGGGCGCCTGCAGCCGGCTGCAGGCTGACGGCGCGGAACCCGCCGATCTCCATCAGCCATTGCTGCACGGCGTACATCAAAGCCAGATTTCCTTGCAGGAGCGCCGGATCCTGAAGCGGATGAGTAAGGGCGAAACCCGGCAGGCGGGCGACTTCCTCGTTGATCTTGGGATTGTATTTCATCGTGCACGATCCGAGCGGGTAAAAACCGGTGTCTACGCCGTGGTTGAGCTGCGACAAGCGCGTGAAATGGCGCACGACGTCGATCTCGGATAGTTCCGGCAAAGGTAATTCCTCACGTTCGAGCGATGCGGGAATTTCCGCTTTCTCAACTTCCGGCGCGGGCATTTCGATCGCCGTTCTGCCCGAAGACGAGAGTTCGTAAATCAAGGGCTCAGTCATGGCTCACCGCCTTCAGCGCAGCGGCCAGATCGTCGATTTCCGCTTCGCTGACCATCTCCGTTACGGCGATCAACATATGCTGTTCCAGCTCCGAATAGTCCCGGCCCAGATCGTAACCTCCGATGATGTCCAACTCGAGCAATCGCTCGTTGATCGTCTTCACATCCCGTGGACACTCGATCACGAATTCATGGAAGAAATCTCCCGTGTTCCACAGACGATACCCATCCAAAGCAGCGATTCTCTTCGCTGCGGCGTGCGCCTTGTGGAAACAAAGTTCGGCGACGCTGCGTAATCCCTGTTTGCCCATAAGAGAGAGATAAACCGTAGCGGCCAGCGCCATGAGGCCTTGATTGGTGCAGATGTTGGAAGTCGCCTTCTCGCGGCGGATATGTTGTTCACGCGGCGCCAGGGTCAAAACGTAACCCCGCTGGCCGCGGCTGTCTACGGTCTCGCCGACCAGACGGCCCGCCATCTTGCGCACGTACTTATCGCGCGTGGTAAATATACCCAATGAAGGTCCCCCGAATGAAAGCGGGATTCCCAGCGGTTGGCCATCCCCGACCACGATGTCGGCGCCGAAGGCGCCTGGAGGCTTGAGCAATCCCAACGCGAGCGGATTGACGACCACGCAGAACAAGGCACCCACCTCGTGGGCCGCTTCGCCCAGCGCCGTCCAATCTTGAATGCAGCCGAAGAAATCCGGATACTGAACCGCAACGAGTGCGGTGCTTTCATCCAGCATCTCGATCAACGCTTGTGCATCGTTTTCGATGGCCCCATCGCCGACCAGGGTCAAGCCCACGCCGCGTGTATACGTGCGAACGACCTGGCGATATTGCGGATGGATCGCCGCGGAAAGGACCACCTTCTTTCGTTTTCCATGATGGACGTTGAGCGCCATGATGACCCCTTCCGCAAACGCCGTGGCGCCGTCGTAATGGGAGGCGTTTGAAACGTCCATGCCGGTCAGGTTGACCATCAAGCTTTGATATTCGAAAATGGTCTGCAGCGTACCCTGGGAAATTTCAGGCTGATAGGGCGTGTATGCCGTGTAGAATTCGTTCCTGCGCAGGATTTCATCCACCGCAGCGGGTATGAAATGGTTGTAAGCTCCGGCGCCGAGGAAACAAGCAACGTGATGCATGTTGAGATTGACCTCCGCCAACGCTTGCAGCTCGGCAGCGATCTCCATCTCCGTCACTGCGCCGGGAAGGTCAAAATCCGGAAAACGAACGTTTTCCGGAATGATCTGGTAGAAATCCTCGAAGCCCTCGACTCCGATCGCCTCGAACATCGCTCGTCGTTCTTCATCCGTATGGGGAATAAACGCCATGTGCCGTGACCTCCGATCGAATCAGAACATCGTTGCGAATCGACGGGATGGACGATGTGGGAGATTTCGATTCCGCTCGATGGTCAATGCTCGCGATCCTGACAATATTCCTCGTATGCTGCGGCATCCATCAAGTCTTCGAGTTGGGCCGGGTCTTTGATCTCGAGTTGGACCAACCACCCATCGCCGTAGGGGTCACTGTTGATGACTTCTGGTTCATCGACGATGCTCCCGTTGACCTGGGTGATCTTCCCATCAACGGGAAGATAGATTTCAGCCGCCGCCTTCACGGATTCGATCTCCCCCAGTTCATCACCCCGCGAAAACTCGTCTCCTTCCGAAGCCGAAATTTCAAGGAATACAATGTCAGAAAGTTGATCTTGGGCGTAGTCCGTGATCCCGACCGTACCAACGCCGTCTTGCACGCGAATCCATTCGTCATTCTTCGTGTACTTCAGTTCCGCTGGAAAGGACATCGCAGACTCCTTTATCATTCACTCGGTTGCGTCGAATATACATAATAACAAAGACGCACGCCATAAAGGTGTGCGTCCTCTGTCGATAACCTGAGAGATTCACTGCACGAATGCAGTTTGCCCCTTCGGTGTCTTTCGACTTTCCAGAGGAACGACCGGAGAGGGTCCCTTTACCTGAGAGTTTCACCCGGCGTCTGCACGCTTTCGCAGGGTTTGCCCCTTCGGTGTCCGCCCGAGGCGGATCTCTCCCCTATCCGGACTCGTTTTCCGATTCAATTCTACGAATAGCGATCTAAAAAGTCAAGGAGCACCGCTTTTCGCAACCACTGTTACGCAAGTAGCGGTTGCGCATCCATCCCCGGCAGCGACTCAGAACGAACGGGCCAAGTTGTCTTCGATCGAATATCAAGCATACAATAGAGTATCAAGACGGTACATACCGAGGAGGTCAGATGCGCAGAGAAGTCGTGTTGATCACCGGCGCGAGCGGCGAAGTCGGCCACGATCTGATCACCCGACTCAGCCAGCGAGGCGTCGTCGATATCGTCGCTCTCGACATCAAAGCGTTGGACGAAGACCTGCGCAGCCGCTGTCACGAGTTCATTCAAGGTGACATCCTCGATAAAACCGTCCTGGGGCGGATCGTCCTGCGTTACGAAATCCACGCCATCTACCACCTCGCCACCATCCTGTCCACCAGCGCAGAGTACAACCCACAAGGCGCCCATCGTGTGAACGTGGACGGCACGCTGAAACTGCTCAATCTGGCCCTCGAACAGGCCCGTTGGCAGGGTCGATCGATCAAGTTCATCTTCCCCAGCTCGATTGCCGCCTATGGCATTCCCGATCTGGAAACGAAAAACTCCACCGGCAAGATCAAAGAAAATGAATACGGCCAACCCTTCACGATGTACGGCTGCAACAAGCTTTACTGCGAGCACCTGGGACGTTACTATGCCGACCATTACCAGCAGTTGGCTGCGGATCGCGAACCCCACAGCGTGGATTTCCGAAGCGTTCGCTTCCCGGGTCTGATCAGCGCAGAAACAGTCCCTTCGGGCGGCACGAGCGATTTCGGTCCGGAGATGGTCCATCACGCCGCGCAAGGAAAAGCCTATGCATGTTTCGTGCGTGAAGACACGCGCCTGCCGTTCATGGTGATGCCCGACGCGATCAAAGCCTTAACCACAATCGCGAACGCAGAACAAGACGCTCTCTCCCGCCGCGTGTACAACGCCACCAGTTTCAGTATCTCAGCGGGTCATTTTCTGGATCGCGTGAAACACGCCTTTCCCCAGGCGAAAATCACCTTCGAACCCGACCGGGCTCGGCAGAAGATCGTGGACAGCTGGCCTGCCGATCTCGACGATGCGGCAGCCAGAAAGGACTGGGACTGGTCGCCGGATTACGACCTCGATCAGGCCTTCGACGAGTATCTCATCCCGACGATTCGAAATAAGTACCAGAAATAAAAAAACACCCCGCAGATGGAAAGCCTGCGGGGTGTCCCGATTCAATAATGCCTTATATGTAATGGCGCGGCACACGCGCACTCAAACCACAAACCACTTCGTAGTTGAACGTGTTCCAGTGGGATGCGAGTTCCTCGGCTGTGATGCGTTCGGAGCCTTGCTCGCCGATCAGGACCACTTCGTCAACAATCTCCGCCTCGGGCACCTCATCCAGGCGGACCATCAATTGATCCATACACACTCGCCCGACAACAGGCACCCGCCGGCCGTGAACGAGGACGATATTGCCCTGTTCGCGACGGTATCCATCACCATATCCCACAGGCACGACGCCGATGCGCTCGTTTCCTTGCGTGGTATAGAGGTGACCGTAGCTGATGCCGCTGCCCTGTGGATAAACATTTATGTGGCTCAGGCGTGCGTGCCAGGAAAGCGCCGGGTGCATGCCTTCGAGAAGCTCCACTTCAGCGGATGGCGCCAGGCCGTACAGGGCGATGCCAACCCGCACCATGTCGAAATTCGCACCTGGCCGGGTGAGCGCCGCTGCGGAATTGGCTGCATGCGCGATCGACGGGCGTAGACCGGCTGATTCGATTTCGGCCAGCAGGTCGGTGAACCTGCGCAGTTGCCATTCCGTCGTGGGCGCGTAGCGTTCATCGGCACGTGCGAAGTGGGTGAAGATTCCTTCCACCTCGACGTTTTCGAGTCCGGACAAGCGCTGCAGCATATCATATGCCAGTTCAGGCGCTGCGCCCAAACGGCTCATGCCCGTATCCACTTTCAGGTGGATCTTCGCCGGCCGTGGAGCCTCTCGCGCAGCCGCTGCCAGCACGTCCAATTGCTGGGGTTGAAAAAAAGTCAGGGAGATGTCCTGCGCGAACGCTTCGCCGAAACGCTCGTCCGGTGTGTAACCCAACACCAGGACCGGGATGTCGATTCCCGCTCTACGCAGTTCGAACGCTTCTTCCACCCGGGCCACACCGCAGTACCGCACGCCTGCTTCAACTGCGGTTCGTACCACCTCGGTGAGCCCGTGTCCGTATCCGTTCGCCTTAACCACCGCCATCATCGGAACGCCGGTCCATTGATTGATACATTCGATGTTGCCGATGATTACCTGGCGATCGATTTCCAACCAGTTGGAATACCCATTCATCAACTTCACGCGTGCGAGTATAAGCCCAAGCCGAGCGGATGACAATGGTTCACAAGCGTGTATAATCGAAGACCGATGACTGTAGATGCTTGGATCACAATTGGCCTAATCGTCGTCGCAGCCATTCTGCTCATTTCCGGGTGGGTGAGATCCGATCTGGTCGCGATCTTTGTCGCACTCGGGCTGCGACTGACCGGTGTGCTTTCCACCGAGCAGGCGCTTTCCGGTTTCAGCCAGACCGCCGTTCTCACCATACTCTCGATTTTCATCATTACCCATGGCCTGGAAATAACCGGAGCGACGGGCTGGGTCGGGCGACATTTGCTGCGCCTGGCTGGCACATCCGAAAGGCGTCTGTTGACCGTCATCACGCTGACTGCCGCCTTGCTTTCCTTGTTCATGAACACCATCGCCGCCGCCGCGATTCTGCTTCCCATGACGATGGGCATCGTTCGCGAATTGAAGCTCCGCCCTTCCCGCTTGCTCATGCCTCTCTCCTTCGGCGCACTGCTCGGCGGCACGGCCACACTCTTGACTACCGCAAACATCATCGTCAGCAATGCGCTGAACCAGAACGGCTTGAAACCTTACGGACTGCTCGATTTCCTTCCCGTCGGTTTGCCCGTCGTCATCGCCGGTACGTTGTTGATGGTCTGGTTGGCGCCGAAACTCCTGCCGGCACGGGACATGGCCGGAGAAATCGCACGTATGAAACTGCTGCGCGGCGAATTGGCCCGCATCTACCACCTGCGGGAAGGCACTTCCGAAGTTCGAGTGCAGGAAGATTCCCCGATGGCCGGCAAAACGCTGGTCGAAGGTGCCTGGGGCCAGGATCTCGATTTGACCGTGCTGGGAATCTCGCACGACGATCAACTCACGCTCGCACCCGATCCCAACATCGAAATCTACGAGGATGACATCGTCCTGCTCGATGGAACCCCGACCCCCAAGCAAATGAAAGACTACGGGCTGGAATTCACCTTCACTTCAGACCTGGTAAGCGGACTCTCCTCGCAAGAGGTTCCCCTCGTCGAGGTCGTACTCGCTCCGCGTTCCGAACTGGAAAAGAAAACGCTGCGGCAGATCCACTTTCGCGAGCGGTTCGGCCTGCAGGTCATCGCGCTGTGGCGCGAGGGGCTGATCATCCAACGCGGGATCGCAGACCTGCCGCTTCGCTTTGGGGACGCAATGCTGCTGCAAGGGCCGAAGTCGAAAGTACGGCTGCTGCGAATGGATTCCAACTTCATGGTCCTGCAAGAGGAACGGGACATACGCCCGGGCAAGCAGGCCGTCCTGGCCAGCATGATCCTCATCGGAAGTCTAGCGCTGGCTGCGGCGCAAGTTCTGCCCATCGCCATCGCCACGCTGCTCGGTGCTGCGCTGATGGTGCTCACACGCTGTATGACGATGGATCAAGCCTACCGGGCCGTCGAATGGCGGGCCATCTTCCTGATCGCCGGCATGCTGCCTTTGAGCACGGCGCTGCAAATCACCGGAGCGGCGAGTGCGGTTGCGAACGACCTTCTTCAATGGGTCGGAACGGGATCGCCGATGATCACAGCGATGCTGCTCCTGATCGGCGCGTCGACTTTAAGCCTGATCTTGAGCGGACAAACGGCCGCGGTGATCATGGCGCCGATTTCCATTGCAGCCGCAACCGCGATGAACGCCGACCCGCGTGCGCTGTCGATGGCCGTCGCCGTCGGCTGCTCCCTGTCCTTCATCAGCCCTCTCGGACATCCTTCGAGTCTTCTCGTCATGGGTCCCGGCGGCTACACATTCCGCGACTACGTTCGCCTGGGCATCCCGCTCACCATCCTCACGTTCTTCGTCGCCGCTCTCGGCTTGCATTGGTTCTGGGGATTATGAGCGCCTTGAAATTCGAAGTCACTTCCCAGGACGGAAGCGCACGCGCCGGTTTGCTGCACACTCCGCACGGCGCCGTGCAAACGCCTGTTTTCGCGCCCGTGGGCACGCAGGCCACCGTGAAAGCGCTCACGCCGCAGCAGTTGGAGGAATTGGGCGCTACGCTCATACTCGCCAACAGCTACCACCTCCACCTTCGTCCGGGAGACAAGTTGATCGCCGATCTGGGCGGTCTGCACCAATTCATGTCCTGGAACCATCCCATCCTGACCGACTCGGGAGGTTTTCAAGTTTTTTCCCTGGCCAAACGCCGCCAGGTGGACGCGGATGGCGTGACGTTTCAGAGTCATCTCGACGGCTCCGAACACCGCTTCACGCCGGAGAACGTGATCGAGATTCAGGAAAATCTGGGCGCGGACATCATCATGACACTCGATGAATGCCCCCAGCCTTACGATCGGGAGTACAACCAGGAAGCGCTGCAGCGGACGCACGCCTGGGCCGAACGCTGTCTAGCCGCCAAGTCCCGCAGCGATCAAGCACTCTTCGGCATCGTGCAAGGCGGCGTGTTTCCCGATCTGCGCGAACAGTCCGCCGCTTTTATCGCTTCCCGGGATTTCCCCGGAATCGCCATCGGTGGATTGTCGGTGGGCGAAACCCCGGAAGAAATGCACGCCATGATCGAGGTCGTCAACGCGGTTCTTCCCGAAGACCGCCCGCGCTATCTGATGGGTGTGGGAGCGCCCAACGATCTCGTGGAATGCGTGCTGCAGGGCGTCGATATGTTCGACTGCGTGCTGCCGACGCGCATGGCGCGCAATCACACGGCGCTGACCCGTCTCGGCCGCTTGAATCTACGCAATTCCCCCTTCGCCGACGACAGGCGCCCGATCGACGATACGTGTACGTGCTATACTTGCCGGACGTTCAGCCGCGCCTATCTCCGCCATCTTTGTGTGGCCAAGGAGATGCTTGCGGCGACGCTGCTCTCGATTCACAACATACACAGTCTCACGGCGCTCGCCGACGATTTACGCCAGGCCATCACCGAAGCGAGGCTGGAAGATTTTGCCGATGAATTTCTTGTCGACTACCGCAAACACCGCCCGCCGGAGATCTGATCCATGAGCCTCATCCAGGCCCTCGTTCTTGGCATCGTACAGGGCGCCACGGAATTCTTACCCATATCATCCTCGGCGCATCTCGTTCTCGTACCGTGGCTTTTGAAGTGGGAATTCGATCCCAATGCGGCGTTCATCTTCAACATCCTCGTGCAGTGGGGCACGCTGCTCGCCGTTGTTTTCTACTTTCGACACGATCTGCTGGAGATGGTCGGTGCAGCCTGGCGCGGTGTACGCTCCCGAAAACCTTTTCAGGACTCCGAGGCGAGACTCGCCTGGCTGGTCCTGGCGGCAAGCATCCCCGCGACCATCGTCGGTGTGGCACTCAAGACCCAAGTGTCCCAGACCTTTGAAAACCCACGAACGGTTTCCTTGCTACTGCTCGTGACTGCGGTCATGTTGTTTCTCGGCGAACGCATCGGGAAGTTCGAACGAACTCTCGAATCGCTCTCCACGCGTGATGCCTTGTGGATCGGACTTGCCCAGGCGCTCGCATTGTTCCCCGGAATCTCCCGCTCCGGCGCGACGATCGCAGCGGGGCTGGTGCGCCGTTTCCAGCGCCCGCACGCCGCCCGCTTCTCGTTCTTGATCGCCATTCCCGTGATGATCGGCGCCGGTTTGGTCGCCGTGTTCGATCTCGCCCATATTCCGAACGGAGACAGCCAGATTTCCGCGCTCGTGGTCGGTTTCCTGGCCGCCGTCTTCGTCGGTTATTTCGCCATCCGCTGGTTGATCAACTTCCTGGTCCGGAAATCTCTCTCCGCCTTCGGCGTGTACTGCGCCATCGTGGGCGGATTGGGACTGCTGTTGAGCGTGATCCGTGGTTAAGCATATGTGTTTCATGCTGGTTTTTGTCATCTTGTGCGCTTGCAGCACACCCAGCCCCACACCTGCGCCTACGACGGTTGCGACCATCGCCACCACGCCGGCCCTCGAAGCGCTGGTTCAAACATGGATTGCGGAGGTGCCTGCCCCCGGCATCGCCCGCTTCGAACTGCGCACGCTCGCCCCGCTGGAAGTACCGCAGGCCATCGAGGATGACACGGTCCAGCTTGCCATCGTCGGCGGCGCGCCGCCGGATGACACTTTCGTTACACCGATCTTCGATGAAGGAATCGCCGTCGTCGTCCACACGCAAAACGCCATCCGCTCGCTTTCACTTGGCAATGATCCAACTCGTCTCGGAGAACCCGGGTGCGATCGGGTACCTGTCCTTTTCATCGCTCAGTGACGAGGTGCGTGCGGTGCAGGTGGACAACCGGTCGCCGAGTAGCGCGAACGTGCGCAGCGGACGCTATCCGCTGATCCTGCCGGTGATCGCCTACGCTTCCGAAGAACCGCAAGGTGCACTGCGGGATTGGATCCTCGCCATCCAGGCGCCCGTAGAAACGGCAACGCCCTGACGTCCCGCTCGAAAAAAGTTCTCTACTAAAGCGGAATCGTTCCGACGAGCACCAACGTGCGTTTTCGTTGACTTGTCCGTATGTTGCAGCTTTACAGCGGGATTGCTCCCGTAATGAACGGATTCGCCGTTCGCTCCGCACCGACCGTGGTTGCCGGGCCGTGCCCGCTGAACAAACGCATCTCGTCCGGCAGGGTGAGAATTTCCCTGCGGATGCTCTCCATCAACGTTTGCCCATTTCCGCCAGGCAGATCGAAACGACCGATGCTGCCCTGGAATATCAAATCCCCACAGAAGACGACCCCATCTTCCCGGTCAAGGAAGATCACGTGCCCCTGGCTGTGACCGGGCGTGTGCCGCACCTCGAAGGTCCGCTTTCCGAGTTGTAAGCGCATACCGTTTTCTAGTGCAATGCTGGGTTCGGGGCCAGGATCGAATTCTTGAAAACCGAACAGTGCCGCGCCGCCCTGCACGCGCCACAGCGGCATATCGGCTGGATGCAGCGCCACCGGCAGCGGTTCCGGCGAGGCATTCGCCACCGCCGCCGCACCACCGAAGTGATCGAAATGGGCATGGGTGAGCCAGATCGCTTCCAGCGGCCAACCCCGCCGTTCAGCTTCGGCGACGATGACCTCACCTTCCCATGCCGGATCGATGACAACCGCCCGGCCGGTTTCCGTATCCGAGACGAGATAGGAATTCGTCGAAACCGGCCCCAGCACGAAATTAACGATCGCCAGCGATCCGAACTGCTCTTCGTTCGAAAACATGGAAAGCCTCACTCGTCTCTTTACTGGGCGGACTTCTGATTGAAATGACCGATGTAGAGAAGTATAGCCAGAAAGACGAACGCCTTCAATCCTGGAAAGAAAAGAGCCAGCCTTCAGGCATCGGCTGGCTCGCTGTCATTCAATGCGAATTCCTTACGGCTCATTGAACGTGGCGAAGTCGAACATAACTACACTTGAATTGAAGTTCGTTATTTTAATCCAGCCGAAATTTCCATCGCTGGTCTGGTAGCAGTAGTAGCGCTTGTGCAACTCGAAGGTCGACGCGCTCAAAGACACAC
Organism: Anaerolineales bacterium; assembly: GCA_037382465.1. Taxonomy (NCBI): domain Bacteria; kingdom Bacillati; phylum Chloroflexota; class Anaerolineae; order Anaerolineales; species Anaerolineales bacterium. The sequence goes on from JARRPX010000004.1 coordinate 69,913, forward strand.
CCAGGCATTGATCGCGCGTCGGCGCTTCCGAACCGAAAAGCCTGAAACCGACTCCGTGCAGCGGATCGATTTCGTAGTCGTGGGTAAAGAGGAAGAACGTATGCTCGTACTTGAAGTCCGCTTGGGGCGCTCCGCAGGCGACTTGTTCTCCTGCATCGAGGTCGTAGCAGCCGTTATCGTTGAGAGATTCATCCGTCCCACTGGCCTTGAAGAGCAGATACGCTTCAAACACGGGAACCAGGGGTTCGAAGACGATCCCTTCATCCTCGGAGGGCACCACGATTTTGACCCAGAAGGCCACGCTGCTGTCGGTTCCGATCCCGAAGAGCACGCCGTCGCTGCTGCGCAGTTTCCAGAAACCCTGATAGGTACCCGCGTCCGTCGGCGCCGTCATGCCGGAGGAAATGTCCACCGTGCTTCCCGGCGGTACGGCCCCCGGCAGAGCCGCCTCGGCCGGACCGTCCATGCGATCGCCGTGGCTGAACACGAGTGCGTAGGATGACGTCCAGGTGCAGGTGCCATCGTTCCGCAGCCGCCAGGTTTTGGTGAAAGACGAATCCGCCGCCACTTCCGAATCGTCCGGATAGGTCACGTCGCTTACGAAACTGGCGACGTTCGTGCATCCCGCCGGTTCCGGCGTATCGGTCGGTGGTTCTGTGGTGGGCGTCGCCTCCGCTGTGTCCACCGGAGCCGGAGGTTCTTCTGTGGGCGTGGACTGTGTTTCAGATTCCGGACTCTCTGAATCTCCTGTCTCCGCCGTCGGCATCGCGGTATCGACGCTGATGGTGAACGGAAAATTGCATGCCGAAAGCAGGAAGGTCGCAATAAGCAGCCAACTCAATTGCCGTGATATACGAGCGTGCTTCATCGTTCTCTCCTCATGCTGCGCGAACAGTATCCTTTCACCTCTCACAACGTATCTACCCGATTATTTGTGACATCATGGCGTTCAACAAAGACGGTCTGCGAAAACATACACTCACTCGGAAGATATCGTGGGTACGATGATAGACCAGGATAGTCCACCGTCCTCCGTTTTCACCAGGGCGATCTCCGTTTCGCTGCGGGCCACGGCCCAACCAAGCTGCTCGTTCACAAATGAGAATTGGCCGTCCCAACTCACACTCTTGACTTTGGTCCAGGTTTCGCCGCCATCCAGGGTACGGTAGATGTCATGGGACAGCGCGTAGGCGATGTCCGCGTCGACGAACAGCAACGTCCCGCCGGGATAACGGTGCGTCTGCCACGTTTCGCCCCCGTCTTCGGAGACGTATACGTAATGATCCTCGATCCTTTCATCGTCTTCCCAACGCAGGCACGACATTGCCAGTGCGCCGCGGGAGGAAGAGAAGAGGGTCGGGGAATGAGATTCGCAGCCTGCACTGGAAAACAGACCCGGCTGTTCGGTGGGCGCCGGCAAAGCGATCTCATTCCAACTGGCTCCGCCATCCCGGGTCACCACGACTTCCGCTCCGTCGATGGGACAACTACCGATGGTCACCCAACCCGTCAGTTCGAATGCAAAACTCATTCCGGTTTTCTGGCAGCTTTGCAGATCGACGCTGTCATACGGATCGATCCGGCGTTCCCAATGTGTTCCACCGTCGCTCGTAGCAAACAGATAGACCGGGTACCTGTGCATGCCCACACCGCCCACGCGGGTCATGATCCAACCATACTGCGGGTTCGAGAAATCAAGATACGGCGGGTTGAAGCTCGATCCGACGAAATCCACGCCGATAGGACCGCTCCACTGCCAGGTTTGACCTGCGTCAAACGTGTGCCAGATCGCCAATTCGGCAGGTCCCATTTCGGATTCGCGAGGCACAGAATGATAAACTACCCAGCAGGTCTCTCCATCGATGAAAAAGCCGGTGGCCATCTTCTCCGCCTCTCCCGATTCCGGAACGGGCTCGGGCGGCGTCACGTCTCGCCAGGTGATACCGCCGTCCGAGGTGCGCAGCACGTGATCCCCGTATCCTGCCAATCCCCCGATCGCCCAACCGCGATCTGCATCCGACATGTGGATGGCATAAATTGTAATTTCCTCTCCGGCCCCGAGATGCGGTATGGGATTCCCCTCGGGGAGTGTGGAAGTCGACGGCATCGACGGCTGCACGATTCCGTTGCTCAAATCAGCCGCCGTAAGACGGGTTATGCCTGCGTTTGTGCCAAAATAAACGCTTCCATCGACCGCAGTGGTGATCGCACGCACATCATCACCGCGCAAACCCTGGGCGATGGTGTAGCCCAGCCACTTCGACCCATCGAAACGAAAGGCACCCGCACGCGTCCCCAACCAGAGCATCCCGTCATCGCCAACAGCCATCACCTGGACGACGTTGACGCCCACATCGCCCGAAAATGTATAGTACTGCCAACCACCAGCATCGAAGCGAACCGCACCACCGAAAAGCGTTCCCAGCCAGATCCCACCTTGTGCGTCCTCCGCTATGGATAGCACATCGCTTCCGGGCAAGCCGGTGTTTTGATCGTAGGTCGTCCAGCGGACGCCGTCGAAACGCGATACCCCCATGGAGGTTCCAAACCACATCCCCTGCACGCCGGCATCGTAGACACAATGGACGTAATCATCCGCCAGGCCGTCGGCGGTCGTGGTATTCGTCCATACGTCATCGGCGAAATACGAGACACCGTTGTTCGTCCCGACCCACAGCGATCCGCCGGCGCTTGCCTGCAGGTCGAAGATCGTGTCGGCCGCCAGTCCGTCTTCCGTGGTATACCGGGACCAGTCCCCCTGGTAACGGCGTATCAAACCCATCGTCGTGCCAAGCCACAGCGAACCATCCGTTCCAACTGCGACGGCTCTGACTTCACCGATGGGCGATCCGTTCATCACAGAATAGAGCAGGCAAGTCTGCAAACCCGCATCGCATTGCGCCGCTCCGCTCGCCGTCCCTACCCACAAATCTCCCTGGGTATCGAAGGCCAGGTCGAAGATTTCCCCCAGTCCGTCCACAGGGACAGGTTCACCTGAAGTTGCAGGGGTACTCGTCTCACCGCCTGTCTCGGGAGGTGTGTCGCTCATCACCGCCGAAGACGTCTCTGTCGGCGAAGCCGCAGGCATGTTGCAGCCTGCAAGCAGAAGCGCGATCGAGACCAGTGCCGCCACGGTCTGCATCGTCCGTTCCGTCATGATTGTTTTCTCCTCCACGATTTCGCAGAGACAGGCGGTATCGCCCGCCAGCCGCGTTCGATAGTAAGAAAAAGTCAATTGGGACGCGTCGAGGCCGAAACTACGCGCACACGCCCGTGACTCAGGTTCGAATTAGAATTGAAAATCCCAGCCAAAATTGACGTTTCCGGTCGTGGCACCCGGGTTCACCGTCACGTTGATGTGCGCCCAATTGCCGGTCACATCCGGATGGGACCACGTCCCGGGAACGAGGGCGCTTTCATTCCCCACTACAGAGATAGACACGCAGTAATTTCCCGGCGCCAATCCCGTGAAGCTGAACGCACCACTGCCGTTGGTGGTCGTCGTCGGCAAACCGGTGGACGGGCAAGAGCCCGCGCCGAGTTGGACGATCACATTGGGGATGCCCTGTTCTCCTGCTTCGTAGATCCCGTTAGCCCAGTAAACAATCCCGTCGGTTTCACATCCCGGCGGTGGAGGCTCCGGGGTGTCCGGCGTCAGGTTCGGGGGATTGCACTCGTCGTCCCAGACGATGCCCGAAATCCCCCCAGGCGCCGGTGTGGGAGTCGGCGGAGAAATCAGAACGGGCAGCTCATTCAGGTCGAAGCTGTAAGCCAGCAAATTTTCCGCGATCCAGCATTGATTCGGCTCGGTTGCGAGTTTGACGGACAGCCACGAATTGTCGGCCAGACGACCTTTCGCTTCTGCCTGCTCATCTTCGAGCAGGAAACCGTATTGATCGAAAATCGCCATCGGACCCGTGCGGCAGTTGGCGTTCATGAGCGCTGTCACGATATATCCTTCCGCCGTCGGAGTGGCCGCCAACGGCGGCGGATCCGGAAGAAATTGATAGTCCCAGCCGAAATCAACGTCGGTTTCGTGCTGGTCCGCCGCGAGCGTCAGCGTGACCTCCTCCGGGTTGGCGCCGCGAACAGGATAGGTCCAGTCGCCGGGAACCAGGATCGCATCGTTTCCATCGGAGAGCGCGTCCACGCTGACGCAGTACGTCCCTGCGGATAAACCACCGAACGAGTAGCTCCCGTTGACATCCGTCACGGCCGTCGCCAAACCACTGGACGGACAAGCGCCATTCCCCAGGTGTAAGGTTATCGCTTCGATTCCCGGTTCGCCGGGTTCATAAACGCCGTTCGCTTCAAGCCCCTCGACCGGTCCGGCGTCGATGCAGCCTTCCGGCAGGGGATCGCCCGGGGGAATCGAAGCATACGGCACGGCGCACAGGTCGTGGAAAATGTCCCCACTGATCGAGGCGTCCGCATTGCATGCGTCGCTCACATCCACGTTGAATTCATGGGTCTCGGAATATTCGCCGCGGACGCCATCGACGATCGGTGCAACTCGCCAGAAGTAGGTTGTACAATCCAGCAGTTCGATCGTTGAGGTCCAACCCGGGTATGGACCGTCCGTCGTATCGCTAAGTATCACTTCAGTGAAAGTCGAATCCAGGGCCAGGTCGATCGAGAACTCCTGCGGTTCACAACTACCTTGCGAATTTTCCCATTCGAACAACGGCGTGAGGCTGTTTACGGTCACCCCATTCTCTGGCGATTGCAGCGTTACGTAGGGGAAATCTTCCCGCGGACACTGTTCGGGAGTCGCGGTGGGGATACCGCAGGCGGCTAAGAGTCCGGCCGCAATCGCAAGAGTCAGTCCGCATAACTTCCAATTTGAGCGTGTCATTTTCTTCTCCTGCACATTCGGGAGTGTGCCATCCGTTTCCAGATTCGATTGACATACGGCAAATTGACGCACATTTACATCTTACCCGATTACTCGCCTGCGCTGTATGAGCCGCGCTGAACGCTGCCCGAGACGCAAAAGCGTGTAACGACTCCGAAAACAACCACGGACGGTTAATAAACGGCAGAGAATATCTTCAGCGTATGATGCTTGCTTTCGCCAGCGTTTCCGGCCGTATCGTAGGCACGCGCGTAATAGATCAAATTTCCAGGTGGGTAAGGACCGCCGGAATACACACAACTGGTCGTATTCTGACAGGCGGCGACTTGCACTGGCTTGTTCGATCCAGCCGGGTAGACCCAGATTTCGATGCGTTCGATCTCACCGTCGTCTTGTGCCTGCGCCCTAAACTTGACAACGTCGTCCGATGCCGGTCGTGTAGAACCGCTAGGGCTGTGGCTGATGGAAACTGACGGCGTCGTCGTGTCGTCGGGCGTGGAAGTCGGCGGCGGAATGATGATCGGAACGGCACTCGTATCCCCGCTGACGGTCACCAGGCCGTCCCAGACCCAGCAGTGGCCGTAGCCGTCTTGCCGCTCGATCCACCACCAGGTCCATTCGGCGTTGCGTCCGTCGATCGGCGCCGATTGATCTTCCAGCAAATAACCGACGACGTCGTAATCCGACGACGGGCCGAAGCGGCAATTACAATTTTCGTTCCCCGTGGCGACCGGCGGACCGAGCGTGGCCGTAGTGGTCTGCGTCGCCGTATTATCAAGCGTGGGAGACGCCGTCGCCGCAAGCGGTTCGTCCTCGACGATGGAATCCTGCGCTGCACCAGGAGTCGGGGTATCGCTTGCTTCCGAATCCGATGCTTCAGATGGCAGCGGATCCAACGGTGACGGAGGATGGGGCGACAAGAGGAGCGAAGTCAGTACGACGCCGCCGATAATGATCGCGGACGCCATTATAAAAGCTCCCGTTTTCATCATCCAACCCCAGCCTGAAATCGTGTTCCACCAGCCGGCGGAAGATCCGCCTCCGCCCATGCCTCCGGCGCCTCCGCCTGGCGGGGAGCTGCTTCCAGCGTGGGGTCCGCCCTGCCCGCCAGCACCGCCCGGCGTGGGCACCGTTTCGATGCCCAGTTGATCGAATACTTTCGCGATCCAGGCTTGCGAAGGCATAATGGGCGCCAATCCGGCGATCAATGCGCCGACCTTCTTGAGATCTTCCTCCGTCTGGCGGCACTGCGGACAAGTCTTGATGTGTGCTTCTACGGCCGCCCGCTGCTGCTCGTCGAGTTCTCCATCGTGAAAAGCCGAGAGCAAATCGCCCAACACACGACAGCGTTCGACTCCAGCTTCCAGCGAGAGGCGCATTCCATGTTGTTCGCGGAAGCGCATGCGAGCGCGATGGACCAACTGCCGTGCATTGGCATAGGTGCATTCCAGCGCCTGGGATACTTCCTTATAACTCTGTCCGTTGAATTCTCGCAGGATAAGTGCTTGACGATAAACAGTCGGCATGGCATCCAATGTGCTCCATACCGCCAGACGCGCCTCGTTGCGCTGTACGCCGCGTTCGGAGGGTCGTTTCGTAATCGGTGCCTCTGCCATCATCGTTGGTTCTTCAAGATCGACGAATCTTCGGTTTCGACGCAGATAATCCACCGCCAGGTTGCTTGCGATGCGAAAGACCCAAGATTTGAAATCCCAGGGTGGACCGAGCTGTCCAATTCGCTCGTGAGCACGGATGAAAGCATCCTGTGTCACATCCTCTGCCGCCTGGCGGTCCCCAAGCATGTGGTATACGTAGTTCAACACTAGCTGGTGCAGCTGGTTGAAGAGCGTCGCAAAAGCTTCGTCTTCACCCTGCTGGGCTCGTTGAACCAACGCTACGTCATCGCGCCCAGGTACCTTCACGTTTTCCTCTGACAACCTTCTCCTCTACAACGCACTACATGGGGAATTTGTGACAGCGATTCCGATGGTTCTATTTTAAGACTATAGCATGAATTGGTATCGAAGGGTGTATCGTATTCCAGTCAGAAGACCACATGACAAGCATAGTTTGGGTGTAGAAAAAAGAACCTGCAAATTTTCGGAAAATACGCTATGGTATTAAGGATTCAGAGATAAGATTCTGGGATTGACAACGTATCATAAGAAAATCCACTCCCACATTTGTCACCTTCCCAAGCTGGGCTATAAAACGGTATGATAAAAGCAATCCTACACGTATGATCGAGAAATCAAGAGGCGAGGTGGCGTGAAACATCGTGTTCTGATATTCCTCTCTGTGGTGTCGCTGACAATTTGTGGTTTTACATTTCGCGACACATTTTCTACCGCAGAATGGACCACGATCGTCGAGGGGATCGACTATCGGGAGTTTCGACTTCCCGGTCCAAATCGAGCCTTTGTTGCCCGCATGGATCGATCAAATCCGAACCTCATTCTGGACAGCAGTATTGCACAAGGAAGGCTTTCTGGCGGGATGGAAACAGTCAGCCTGATGGCCAATCGGTACGAGCAATCCATCAACGCCTGGGCTCCACCGCCTGACCAATCCGTCCCAAACATCTTTCCGCTCAGCCAGCCAGCCAAACCGACGAAACCCGTTTTCGAGCCATGGGGATCACGAAACGATGTTGTAATCGCTATCAACGGAACCTTCTACTACATGGACACCGGCGTTACGATAGGCGGTTTCGTGCACTCTGGTTGGTATGACAAACCTTTCGGAAATCTGGGAGGCGGCAGTGGTTTCGCCTGGCAACAGGATCGCTCCGCATTCATCGGTGAATGTGTCTATCACCCATATAATAAACAACGCATCACGAATCTTTCGACAGAGAGAACCTTATATTACGATACGATCAATTTCCCCCGAGAAGGCCAGGACCTCGTCATTTACACACCACAATTCGATCGGGACAGCCAACGAGAAGGCGAGATTACAGAAATCCTGGTCGAACTCACCCGCACCCTCGGTATCCGCCCTTACCCAGATATGACCGTCGGAATCGTGCGGCAAGTAAGCGATGCCGAAGGTCCTATTCCAATTCCTTTCGATCACATTGTGATATCTGCGCACCAGGAGAACAACAGACGGAAATTACGAGAAAACTTTCATGTCGGCGACAAGATCGGCATCTCGATAGACGTAGTGTCCCTGAAAGAAGACTGCGAGGAACCATTACCACTTAATTGGGCAAACACGTATGCCAGTATCGGTGGCAGCTTCTTTTTCCTGAAGGACGGTGGAATTCCAAGCTTCGACAATCCAGGAGCGACGCTGCGCCATCCGCGCACAGCAATCTGTTACAACACCGACTACATCTATTTCGTCGTCGTTGACAGTCGGCAGCAGAACTACAGTATCGGAATGACGATCGATGAACTCGCTCAATTCTGCAGAGATGATCTCGCAGCTACCTGGGGAATCAATCAGGACGGAGGGGGTTCATCCACAATGTGGATCCAGGGGCAGATTGTGAATTCGCCATCGGATGGAGCTGAAAGACCTGTGGCCAACGGGATGATGATGATCCTCGTTGAGCCGATGGAGCGTTCGGATGCCTTCCAGGTCAATGATGAAGTGAAAACCAGCGAAGCGAGTAAGGTATGGCTGGGACCGGGCACCAATTTCGCCGTCCACTCATCCGTGCCGGAAGGCGCAAGCGGAAGAATCGTGCCCCACATGAACGATCTGAACGGCGTATATGCCAAGGGCACCTATTGGTGGAAGGTCGATTTCGGTTCGAAGGTTGGCTGGCTGCCGGAGGAAACACTCATCCTCGTCTATCGTCCCGAGTTCATCATCGCCTTTCGGTTCGCACCCGGTGCTGCACTAAACGAGATCGGTTCGACCTACTAGCAGCCCAAACAGATTCCGTTCTACCCAGCATACCATCCATGTCCCGGCATGTCAGACGCCGTGGTTGAGTGGATTTCCCCCTCGAGTCCGCTTCAATCAGAAGCCGAGCTGCCAGGATGGACCGAGGTGCACTTCAGCGGATCACCGCCCCGAAGGCGAGGAACGCTTCACAATGTGGACAGATGATAATCTGTTTCTGCCGCATTATCCCCATGCCCTTCTTCTTGATCCACACTTTGTCCAATTCTGCTTTGCAGAACGGGCACTTGGGCAAGACGTCCTGCGGTGCTCTTTCGTATCGAACTTCCACAACATGCTCTCCTTGAATGAAATCTCCCGGTATCGAGTAAGATGCCGATTTACAGATCCGATTGTAACCCCAGAAGCCACGACAGTGCACAGGCGGAAGAGCGCCTAAAACCAAACCCGTTTACCTGACACGTCTACATTAAACACCGTAGGTGAATGCGACAATACAAAATCCTGATCGACCACGCTTGCATTAATGAACTTCGTATGCTCGTTCGCCGTGATCCCATAGCCTTCGTGGATGTGACCAAATACATGAACCAGGGGTTGAATTCGCTCGACGAACTCCAAGAGATCCCGGCATCCCACACGGCTGCCGTGAACGGTCAGATCGCCGTGACCGTACGGCGGACCATGTGTGATCAGCACCTGCGTGTCTTCCGGGATCAACTCCCATTTTGCCCGGATTTCGGCCCCGCGCCGCAAGTTGAAAGCCCAATCATGAAACCAGGGCTGCCAGGGGCTGCCGTAGAATCGAACGCCGTCCGCCTGGTATGAGGCATCCTGAAGGTAAACGCAATTCGAGAGAATGGCCGCGCTGCCCTGGGGATCACGTTCGATGGCGAAATCGTGGTTGCCGGCGATGACGATCTTGATTCGGTGCGGCAGGCCATCCAGAAAATCGTTGAAATCCGCAAGGTCCGTTTCCCTTCCGTATGCGCTGATGTCCCCGGCGTGAATGAAAACATCTCCATCGGGTACTGTCAGGTCGTGATGATAACCATGTGTGTCGGCCACAGCCACGATTTTCAGTGACATGATTCGATTCCCCTTTCGTGGCAATCTCTGGAAATAGACAGCCACCTTCGTGTGCAATTTCGTCAATCAATCATATCCCACTTGCAGCATTCTATTGCCAACTGATAACAAAACGACCCGGAGCCTTGTGATTCAAGGATATCAACTGGGCTTGCCAGCCTTCTACGCAGTCCTGAGAGTGTTTTACAGGAGGGGGGAATCCCCTAATCAATTTAGGGGCAATCTCTCTGTAATTTCATGCTACATTCCATATACTGCTAAAGACAATTTCAAAAGTCTTTCGCCTTTTCAATTATCAAACCCTAGGTTGTCGTTGTATCCACCGACCCGGTGGAATACTGGAGGAGGAGGGACCACCTATCGAGTTCTGTGACGCTTGGACAAACTCATCCGCCCTCAAGCACAGAGAGCGCACGAGTACGGAATACCAAATCTACAATTCACAGAATACCTCCCGATATTTTAAAAATACGTACGTGTATCGTCTCAGGCCAAAATAATCGTCTTTTTAGATCATCGATACCATCCGAAATTCGAAACTCGAACAAGCAGGAGGTGAATCCGGACGAGAAGTACGAACCAAATTGCACGTCGATTGTACAACCAAGAAAAAAATAGGAGGAAAGATGCGCCGCTTATCATTACGTTACGTTGTTTTGGTTCTCTTGATCGTGTTAGTCGCTGGCATGCTCTTTGGCTGCGCGAAGAAAGCAACTGAAGCCCCTGCAGCGCAAGAGCCTGCAGCGGAAGAACCCGCAGCGGAAGAACCTGCAGCGCAAGAACCTGCAGCCCCAGGCACGACTAAAATCGGTCTTTCGTTCTCCGACTTCGCCACAGAGCGTTGGAGCACGGAAGAGGCTCTGATGCGCGGGCTGCTGGAGGACAAGGGCTACGAGGTCCTGACCGCGGAAGCAAGCCATGACGTCAAGCTGCAGAACGATCAGATCGACAACATGGTCGCACAAGGCGTTAAGGTCATTATCGTCGTTGCAGAAGATGGAGACGCCATCGTAACCTCGGTTGATAAAGCAGCCGATGCTGGCGTCGCCGTCATCGCCTACGACCGCCTGATCAAAACCCCCAAGATCGCAGCTTACATCTCCTTCAACAACGTTGAAGTTGGCCGGCAGCAGGCATTGGGTGTGATGTCCGCCCTCAACATCGAGGAATGGGACGTGAACGCGAACGGTCCCGCGAGAATCGTGAAACTCGGCGGCAGCCCCACCGACAACAACGCCATCCTCTTCCGCCAGGGTCAAGATGAAATTCTTAATCCCTACGAAGAAGCCGGCAAGATCGAAATCGTTGCCGATCAATGGGTGGACAACTGGGATGCAGCCAATGCGCTGGCCCTGATGGAGAACATCCTCACCGCCACCGGAAACGAAATCGACGGTGTCGTCGCATCGAATGACGGGACCGCACTTGGTGCACTGCAGGCCATGGCTGCACAGGGTCTGGCAGGCAATGTGCCGATCTCGGGTCAGGACGCCACGGCAGACGGCTGCAACAGCATCGTCAAGGGCGAACTCACCGTGTCGATTCTCAAGGACGTACGTGACCTGGGACCGCTCGCCATCAATCTGGCGGACGCGTTCGCCAAGGGCGAGACGCCTGAGGGCCTGACTTCGTACACCCTGGCAGAACTCACCTTGGACGACAGCCTGGTAGGCGAGGTCAACTGCGCCTTCCTGGATGTCTATCAGGTGAATGCCGCCAACGTTTACGACCTGGTGGTTGTCTCTGGATTCCAGAGCTACGATGATGTCTATCGCGACATCCCCGAAGATCAACGACCGCCACGCCCGTAATAAGTGACTGTTCGTAAGGTCCCGGCTCTCTTTGGGCAACCAAAGGGAGCCGGGGTATAATCACCTCAATTTCAACCTGAAAAGTCCAACGAAAAAATTTGACGAAGGCGCGCAAAGTGAAAAACGATATTATTCTAGATTTCCAACATGTAACCAAAAAATTTCCGGGTGTAGTTGCGCTCGACGATGTCACTTTACAGGTCGAGCGGGGGGAAATCCACGGTCTCTGTGGGGAAAACGGCGCGGGGAAGTCCACTTTGATGAAGATACTTTCCGGCGTCCACCCCTTCGGCACGTACGAAGGATCGATTCTCTACGAAGGCAAGGAACTCAAGCTGGAGAACCGCGCCATCCGGCGGGCAAGCGAGGCGGGAATCGCCATCGTTTATCAGGAGTTGACCCTCGTGTCGAGCATGACCGTGGGTGAAAACATCTACCTGGGGAAAGAACCCAGAGAAAACGGCTTCATCAACTGGAATAAACTCTACTCCGATACCCAGAAGGTTCTGGATAAATACAATCTCGACGTCGAACCGCAGGCGATCGTCGGAAACCTCGGCGTCGGCAAACAGCAGATGGTGGAGATCGCCAAGGCTCTGGCCGTCGACGCCAACGTACTTATTTTGGACGAACCCACGAGCGCGCTCACGGAAGCGGAAACCGATCAATTAATGGAAATCATCCGCTCTTTGAAATCTCACGGCGTCACGTGCATATATATCTCCCACAAACTCGATGAATTCTTCCGTATTGCAGACTGCATGACCATCCTGCGAGATGGAAAAGTCGTCGACACGCTGCCGACGAGCGAACTAAGCCATGAACAACTGGTCAAAATGATGGTCGGCCGTGAGATGCACAAGCGCTTCCCACCCAGCAAGCGCAAACCCGGCAAAGTCATCATGGAAGTGGAAGATCTGCATGCCCAGGATCCGAACGACCCCAATCGAACGGTGCTCAACGGCGTTACCTTCGATTTGCGGCGCGGGGAAATTCTGGGAATCGCCGGTCTGATGGGATCAGGACGCACAGAGTTGGCCATGACCCTGTTCGGTGAGTACGGCAAGATCACCCAGGGTCATATTTTCCTGGACGGTGAAGAGATCCAGCCCCACTCTGCCAGCGCTGCGATTCAAAAGGGCCTGAGCTTGGTCCCGGAAGACCGCAAAGGGTACGGTCTGATCCTGATCCAATCCGTGCGCAGGAACATCTCATTACCCAACCTGAGTCAATTTTCCTCTTTCATGCGCATCGACCGCCTGGCGGAACTTCGGGCGACGATGCAGCAATCCAAGAGCCTGGATATTAAGGCGCCCAGCCTGGAAGTTCCCGTCAACACCTTATCCGGCGGCAACCAGCAGAAAGTCGTGATTTCGAAGTGGCTGATGTCAAAACCGAAAGTGCTCATCATGGACGATCCCTGCCGGGGCATCGACGTCGGCGCGAAATTTGAGATTTACAAACTGATGACCGAACTGGCCGAGAAGGGGGTTTCGATCATCATGACTTCCAGCGAATTGGAGGAAGTACTGGGCATGTGCGACCGGGTGCTGGTCATGCACGAAGGGCGCTCGAACGGCTTGCTCGACATCTCCGAAGCCAGCCAGGAACGTATCATGGCACTAGCAACCGGCATCGCAGAAAGTGAGCCGGCGAAATAACATAAGGGGGGAGCAATCCAATCACAACCTTGAAGAAGGAATAGCAAATGAACCTACCTAACGAACTCGTACAGCAATTTCGGCGGAACATCCAAACCTACAGCATCATTATTGCGCTAATCGTTATCTGGGGGTTTTTCGGAGTGCTGAGTGAAGGCGCGTACCTGCAGCCCCAGAACTTCTCGAACCTGTTCCGCCAAATGACGGTGACTTCATTCCTCGCCATCGGTATGGTCTTGGTGATCGTTACCGGAAACATCGATCTATCGGTAGGGAAAGCCGCAGGATTCATATCCGTGATGGTGGCGCACCACCAATACCGAGTATGGCATGCATTAATCCCGGATCAGCCGTTGTTGGCAGCTGCATTGTCGGTTGTTCTCGGCATCGGTCTGGGTATTCTGTGGGGCATTATCCAAGGATATATCATTTCGTATCAAGGCATCCCGGCATTCATCGTCACGCTCGGTGGACTCTTCGTCATGCGTGGCGCGATCCTGCTGCGAACGGAAGGCAAGACCATCCCCGCGAATCAACCTTTTTTCAAAACCATCGCTCAGGGTTACATTGATCCAAAGTACAGCTGGATTATCGCCGGAGTGGTGATCTTATTTCTAATATTCAACATGTTCCGCAGCCGAAGGAAGAAGCGTGAGTATGGCTTCGAGCAGTCCAGCTTCGCCATGGATCTGTCGATGACCTTCTTCTTCTCTTTACTCGTGGCTTTGTATGTGTACATCGTCAATAAGTACCAGGGTTTTCAAATCCCTGTCCTGTTGCTGGCAATCGCCGCCGTCATTCTGGCTTACGTTTCCAACAACTCGCGATTCGGACGGTATGCCTATGCAATCGGCGGCAACCGCGAAGCGGCCCGGCTTTCCGGCATCAACATCCGCAAAAACGTGTTTCAGGTTTTTGTGTTGATGGGTTTTCTGACCGGTGTGGCCGGCATCGTGCTGGCTTCGTACGTCGGCTACGGCACGATTGCCGCAGGTGAAGGCTACGAATTGGATGCCATCGCAGCCGCCATCCTTGGCGGCACCTCCCCCCTGGGTGGTGAGGGCACGATATTCGGCGCCCTGGTCGGCGCGTTGATCATGTCCAGCCTGACCAACGGCCTGCAAATCATGAACGTAGCCCCTGGATGGCAGCAGCTGGTTAAGGGTCTCGTGCTCGTTCTAGCGGTATTCGCGGATGCGAGGCTGAAAAGGAACCGCTAGGCCGTTCAAGATATTGATTGGGTAACAGAAGAGCTTCCCTCTAGAGAGCGACTCCGCGTCTGGCCTTGAACGCGGAGTCGCTGTATTTACGCTGTTTGATCCTTCACCAGGTGAATAAATCTAGCCGTCACCCATCTCCGGCGCTTCCCAGCCGATGGTGTCCCATTCATGCGGGATGCCTTTATCATCCAGGAGTGCCTCGTACTCCTTCAAATTATCCGCCGTGATGACATCCACGCCGGTATCGATGACGCCGTTGACCACCCCCATTTGCGTCGTGGCCGCCGCTTCACCCTGCGTGGCGATGAGATAGATCAACTGTACCGACTTGTAGCCCATATCGAATTCCCTTTGAGCCACCGTAGCGTCGATCACGCCCTCCTTGATCCCGTTAATGATGTCCGTCGTGGCATCGAAACAAACGAGCTTCGTCAGGCCCACGCGGTCGGCCTCCTTGATCGCCGTCGCCCACGCAGGGCCGTTGTAGGCATAGACCCCAAAGGCACCGGCCAAATCCGGGTGCGCAGATAGCACGGAATTTGCCAATTCCAGCGCCTGCGCCGCGTCTTCCCTGTCGGTGACGGGCTCAAGCACAACGATCTGCTCGTCAACGGCATCCAGGAACCCCTGCGTCCGCTGCAACGAATTCAATGCCGTGTCCGAACCGCGGCTGATCCCCACAACCCCACCGTTGGGCAGCAGCTCCGTCATCGTTTTTCCTGCTTCGAGACCGGCGGTGTAGTTGTCCGTGCCGATATAAACCAATGAGATAGACCCCGCAATGGGGGGTGTGTCCAGCGTCGTAACGATGATTCCCGCCGCTTCCGCCTGCCGCATCACCGGCTCCAGCGCGCTGGGATCCGAGGGAGCGATGGCAATGCCGGTGACACCCTGGGCGATGTAGGTTTCCATCGTCTGAATCTGGGATGCGACGTCCTCCACCGGTGTCACGAAGAAAATCGCTTGATCGGAACCCAAACCGAGGTCGGCAGCGGCCGCCATTACCCCCCCCGAAAACTAGAGTAATGCGCAAGGTTTTCATATCGCTCCTTCCTTCGCGCCCCGGTCTGTGATTGTACTATTTGAGAAAGCTGCTGTGGAGTCTATAACGAGATGGATTTCATCGCTCGCAGTGTTGAATCTGCACCATCTCATTCATCGAGATTGACGGAGTAATCGTCCCTGGCACCGATCATGTACGCCACCACTCGCTCACGAAACGCATGGATGTCCCCTTGAATGGGCCGATCACATACCTTCCGTCCATGACGCAAGACCATCACGCGATCGCCGACCTGATGGATATCCTCCAGGCGGTGACTGATGATGATGATAGAACAGCCCTGAGATTTTAGCTGGCGGATCAGTTCCAGCACCTTTCCCACAGAGATGACGTTCAGAGCCGCGGTTGGCTCATCCATGATGATGATCCTGGCATCGAAAGCCGTCACACGACTGATGGCGACCGCCTGTCGTTGACCTCCCGATAAATGCCTGACCTTCAGACTCACGCAATCGATGTCGATCCTGAGGTCCTCGATCAGACGCAACGATTCCAGTTCCATCGTGCGTTTGTCGAGCAGCCGAACGGGGCCAAATCCCCAGCGGATATATTCACGTCCCAGGAACATGTTCGCCGCCACATCCAGATTGTCCACCAATGCAAAATCCTGATAGACCATTTCGATGCCCAATGCCCGCGAGTCTTCCGGATTCCCGAACCACACCTGGCGGCCATCGATAAATATTCGTCCCCCGTCTGGAACGTGCGCACCGCTGAGCACCTTCATCAGCGTGGATTTCCCAGCCGCATTATCGCCCACAAGGCCAAGCACCTCGCCGCGCCTAAGAGTCAAATCCACGCCGCGAAGCGCCTGGATGGCTCCGAAGTTCTTGCGAATATCGTGCATCTCGACGCGTGCGGCCGTATCATCCACTCGAGTTGCTCCTCAGTTCGTGCTGCGCCTGCGCCGCCACATATCGTAAGTAACCGCGATCACCAGCACGGCACCCAAGACGGTCTCCTGTACGTATGGAGACATATTGACGATGACCATGCCGTTGAACATGACCCCCATGATGGCTGCGCCGAGGATTGCCCCGGTTATCGTCCCTTCACCCCCCCGCAGGCTTGTTCCTCCGATGACCGTAGCCGCAATGGCCCATAATTCGTACGTGGATCCGACGGTCGGTGTGCCTTGGCCCAGGCGGGAAGCCAGGAGCAATCCCACCAACCCGGCCATGACGCCACTGCTTATGTAGCAAAAACTGCGTACCCGATCGACGTTGATTCCGGCCACGCGCGCAGCTTCGATATTTCCCCCTACGGCATAGATGTGCCGGCCGAGTGTCGTGGAGCGAAGTATGAAAGCCGCGATTACGGCTACGACGACCAGGATGATGAACATTACGGGTATCTGAAAGATCTCACCTTGTCCCAGTTCCAGAAACGGGAAATCCAGAGGGAAGACAATCGGATATCCGCGCGTGATGAACTTCGCCATGCCCCTGGCGACCAACCAGGTACCCAGGGTGATGATAAAAGAAGGAATTTGCAGCTTGGTGACGCAGAAGCCATGCCATCTGCCAACGAGACCCGAAAAAGTAAGTACGAGCAGGATGGAAGGCAAGATGGCCAAAGGCGGAATGGGTCCCACACCTTTCACCATAAAGGTTGCCGCAAGCACGCCGGTCAATGCGGTCATCGATCCCACGGATAAATCGATTCCGTCTGTGATGATGACCAGAATTTCGCCGATCGCCAGGAGGCCAAACGTCGCCACAAAACGCATGATCACTTTCAGATTTGCCAGCTTCAGGGTCTTTTTATCTTCCATGCGACCGAAATTGCCTCCCGTTCAGAATTACGGCGCATCCGTTCGAATTTCCTGGAACGATTTTGGTGGGAATCGACTTCTACCTGTAGATGCAGTATAGGCGAAGATATATTTCCATGGCTAGGGGGCATCCCTAAGTAAAATAGGGGATTTCCCCCTCTTTTCCAGTGCCGCTCGGCGCATCTCGAAATATGCAATAATGGTATAGTATTGGAATGAACAAAGTACGCACCCTCTTGGCAGACGATCACGCCCTCGTTCGTGAAGGTATCCGCAACGCCTTGAAGAACCTTTCCCATGTAAGCATTATTGCTGAAGTCGGCGACGGACCCGCGTTGATGGCAGCCTTGCACGACACGAATCCCGACTTGCTACTTTTGGACGTCACCATGCCGGAGTTCAAGCCCGTCGAAGCCATTCATCAAATTTGCAGCGACTATCCGGATATGAAAATCCTGGTGATCAGCGCATACGACGACGACGTGTACGTACAGGGGTTGATGCAAGCGGGTGTCGACGGATACCTGCTGAAAGACCAATCTCTGGGTGACTTACAGCTTGCAATCGACCGGGTGTTGGCCGATGAGAAGTGGGTCTCGAGCCGGGTGATCGATAAATTGGTGCGGATTTCGGAAAGAACGTCAGCTGCACCCGCCTCACCGCTGACCTCCCGACAGCGCGACATCCTGCGCTTGCTGCAACAGGGCCTCGACAATCAAAGCATCGCCCAACGCATGAACCTCAGTATTAAAACGATTGAGAATCACCTTACCCGCATCTATCGCCAGCTCGATGTTCAGAGCCGCCTCGAAGCTGTCAAATACGCCAATCATCACCCAGATATCCTTGGATTGCCGGGACAGATCGCCACGCAAGAGCCTCCAACCATGAAAGCCTCCGATCAAAGCGCCGTAACGCTTTTGTTGGTCGATGATAACGCCCGCTATCGCTATCAATTACGACGCATGATCGGCAAGGTTTGCACTCAGGCTTTGATCTATGAAGCCGAAAACATCGACGAAACCGTGAACCTGGTCCAACACATCACTCCGCACTTGGTTTTGATAGACGTTGTCCTGGGGGATGAAGACGGCATCCACTGCACGCGCCGCATCAAAGCGATTTCATCCAAACCCCGAGTAGTTCTCATCAGCGCTTATCCCGATCGTGAGTTTCACCGGTTGGGCCTGGAGGCCGGCGCGGTCGCATTTCTGGACAAGAAAGACCTCGACGCTGCTTCGCTGCGCGAACTGATTGAAGACGTAATGCGATAGAATGAATGTGTCAAGCCACTTTCGATTATGAGTGATCATTTGATGGTTTCGCATCAAAGTGATATCCTCAGGTTCGATACATGCAACCGAGATTGAAAGTCTATAACATTTCGAAGTACATCGGTTCGCTGCCGGTCTTAGAGCACGTAAGCTTTGAGGTGTTCCCCGGAGAAGTCGTGGGGCTGGTCGGCAGGAGCGGCGCGGGAAAATCCCTGCTGGCCAGCATCATAACCGGATTATCGATGCCGGATACGGGAACCATGATCTTCGAAGGACGCAAGGTTCAATGGCCCTTTCACGCGCAAAAATTGGGCGTTGAAGCCATCCACCAGAGACCGCGTCTGGCTGAGCATCTCGACATCACAGCCAATATCTTCCTTGGCAGAGAATTGCGGATCCCGATCCTCGGGCGGCGTCTGAACATCCTCGACCGGCGCAGGATGAACAACGAAGCGGCGCGCATCCTCGAGCAACTCAATTTCCGATTTCCCTCGCTGCGCGAAAAAGTGGCCAATTTATCCAGCGAACAACGGCAGATGCTTTCCATCGCCCAGGTGATGACCCATACGGCGAAGTTGATCGTCGTGGATGAGCCTACAAAGTAGCCTCCCACCGCACCGACGAGGTGAGCCGTGAGGAGATCGTGGCTGCGCTGGTAGGCACCACAAACCGGCAGCAGCTCACGCCTGCCATCTGGGCGCTCGACAATTACTACCGCGCCCGAGAGCAAGCAGAAAATCTGCGCCACCAACAAAGACTTCTCGAACAGAATCTTGCGGTGCAGGACACCCGCATCCGCAGTCTCATCGAACAAATGACCGAACAGGTAAAGGCGCTGGATCAGGCGAACATCGCCTTGCAAGATGCGCATCGGCGGTTGCTCACCGAACGCGAACAGGAACGCAAACATTTAGCCAGAGAACTGCACGATCAATTGATTCAGGACTTACTGAGCGTAAATTACCAGTTGGAGGAAAGTGAAGCGCACGCCGATGTCGGCCCGGAACTCAAGGAGGATCTCCTTCAAATCCGCAACACCATCCGCATGTTCGTCTCCGACCTGCGCAGGATCTGCAGCGATCTGCGTCCGCCGACAATTGACAGCCTTGGATTGGGCTCTGCACTGCAATCCTACACGCAAGATTGGAGTGAGCGCACGGGCATCGATCTGACGCTCAACCTGGACAGCAATTTGGGTCGTTTGCCCGAAGCGATCGAATTGTCGATTTTCCGCATCGTACAGGAGGGTCTCAACAACGTTCGCAAACACGCCATGGCCAATCGCATCGACGTCACGCTTGAACACACATCCGTCCGCGCCTTGATGATCTCCATATCCGATGACGGCAGCGGACTGCAGGACGACTTCGATCTCTCTGCCCTTTCGAGGGAGGGACACTTCGGGCTGTTGGGAATCAGCGAAAGAGTCGCTCTTCTGGGAGGCCGATTGGACATGAAAAACAAGCCCGAGGGCGGATTGCTTCTTCAAGCCGAGATACCTCACCCCAGAGTCGATCTCCCGGTAAAAATGGCGGAAGAACGGTGATGGGCTGAAGACGGTTCCTGATCCCCAGCCCCTATGGCGTCATTGCGTACATCTTGCCGATATGATAGATTCCTAAAACTACGGCTTCCGGTTTAGGAGTATGTATGGCTCCAACACCACGTTCGACGCTGAGCGAAGATTTCGCAGCCCATTTGAATTGTCCCATCTGCGGAGAAGCGAGGCTGATGGTTCATCACACCTCCTCCCTCCCGGATTTCGTTACCTGCCATAGTTGCTCGTCCGCCTTCGTCGTCGAGGAAGGTGGAGAACGGGTTCTCTTTGGGAAGATCAACGATCAATACCCGCGTACGCAGCAATTTGCATTGAAACAATGGGTCATGCTGGAAGCCATCGAACGCCGCGCTTCCGACGAGCGGTTGGAAGGCGAGGACACGACCGCCCCACCAGAAGTCGAACAAGCGCCCACCCCGCAAATCCCTAAAGCCGCCCCAACGCCGCCGCCCTCCGCGGAAAACCTCTTGCGTTCGGCAGCCGTTCCCATCCCCACCGAGCCTGACCTTGAATGGCCGCCGGAGAAATTGATCCCTCTGGAGCCGGAACCGGAATCCGAACCCGTCCAGACTCCAAAGGTTGAACCCGGCCCGCCGACTCCCGCGAGCGTTGAACCCGTCATGCAGGAACCGGTGCAGCCATCCCCAATTCCACCCATACCTTCCCATCTTGAACCTCCACCGGGTGTGGACCTCGAAAGAATCCTCCGCGTCGAGGAACCCGCAGAAGAGCCAGCGTTTCCCGGCGATACGCCGGTATTTCCCCAGGGTATGAAGCTGAAGCAGCCTGCGGAAGGCCTGGCTGAACCTGCTCCCACGGCGGAAGTGCAAGCCGAACCAGGCACAGCGGTTCAGGCTGCCCCCGTAAAGCCCGCTTCTGAACCTCCCGTGCTCGAGCTGCGCGAAAACGATCCGCCGCCCGGAATTCGATACCGCGTCGTCCTTCGGGGAGAGAAAGTGATTTTCCCCAAGAAAGCCTGTGCCCACTGCCAGGCAACACCGGTGCGCGGCCGCTTGACGATCATCGGTGACCTTCCCCAGGGGCAGAAAATCGGCCAACGTAAGAAGGCAACCTTCAACCTTCCTCTATGCGCAGAATGTCACGATCGGGCTCAGAGCGTCACGCCGGAGGAAAAGGCGGAACGGCTTCAAGCCAACCTGATCTCCATGCTTGTCATGATGGTGCTCCTCGTGGCGGCTCTTGCCTGGGGCCTTGACCTTCAGGAGGATCCAATCTCTGGTGTAATTATCATTGGTATTCTCGCCCTGGTGGGATATTTTGTCCCGTCCTATTTCCTGTTGAGACGCATCAAACCTTCTCCCCCCTCACCCAACGCCGCCTACATTCGCTCGACGCTTCTCATCCCCGACGATGCGCAGGGCCTGGAGACGGCCTTCGAATTCCGCAACAAGGATTATGCACAGCAATTCTTCGAGGCCAACGAATTCGTTACCCTGGGAAAGCCCATCCAGGTTAAAGACCGCTCCTTTTCCAGGATGCGGCCGCCGGAAACCCCTGCGTCGTAAATCCATTAAAGCGGGACGTTCATAACCCTGCTTGCATTCATGCCACCGCCAACCCTTCGATGCTGCGCCCCGAAGGATGACCCGGCGTCACATCCACTCGCTACGCATCCCGTCCCCACACCCGCGATGATCAATCCTGTTCTGACCCTTGATTTTGGTCTGTTATAATGATATGTTGTACGCGTAAATAGAACATTTGTACGAATAAGGCCAGAATCGAATGACACAAGACCACATCCAAGTTGTAGGTGCACGGGAACACAATCTGAAGAATATCTCCGTCGACATTCCTCGCAATAAACTCGTCGTGATATCCGGCATATCCGGATCAGGTAAATCATCGCTCGCCTTCGACACCATTTTCGCAGAAGGCCAACGCCGTTACGTTGAATCCCTCTCTGCATACGCACGCCAATTTCTCGGCCAGCTCGACAAGCCTGACGTGGATTACATCGAGGGGCTTTCTCCCGCTGTATCGATAAATCAACGCGGGGTGTCCCACAATCCTCGATCCACAGTCGGAACCGTGACGGAAGTGTATGATTATCTGCGTCTGCTTTTTGCACGCGCCGGAATCCCACACTGTCCCATCTGCAATCGAGAAGTGCGCCAGCAATCGGCGCAGGAGATCGTAGATGCCGTCGAGGCGCTGCCGGCCGACTCGCGCGTGTTGATCCTGGCGCCGTTGATTCGCGGCCGCAAAGGGACACACCGTGCGGTTTTCGACGAAGTGCGAAGGTCGGGTTTCGTGCGTGTACGGGTGGATGGCGTGATGCAATCCGTCGACGACGAGATCGAGCTGGATCGCTACAAAACGCACACCATCGAAGTCGTCGTGGATCGTCTCATCGTCGAAGCAGATGCCGAACATGCATCGGAAAACGGATTCCGGTCACGCCTCACGGATTCGATCGAGACGGCACTGCGTTGGGGTGATGGCACGATGCTCGTCGCCGACGTTACTTCAGAGCAGGAACCCAAAATCACGCCGTATTCGGAGTTCCTTGCCTGCCCCGAGCACGGCACGATGCTCTCGGAGATCGAGCCACGCACATTCTCTTTCAACACGCCCCACGGCGCATGTCCGGAATGCCAGGGATTGGGAATTAAACTGGAGATCGATCCCGATCGCATCATCCCCGATCGATCCATTTCCATTGCCGACGGCGCGGTCGCCGCACTGGAATGGTCCAACCAAAGCCGCGAACGTAGAGGCTATTACTGGCAGATGGTCGAAGCCGTCGCCGAGCACTATGGCGTGAGCCTCGATGCGCCGGTCGCAGAACTCGAAGACGAAAAATTGGATTTGATCCTGTATGGGACGAACAACGAAAAATTACCCGTTCATTACGTGAACACTGAAGGCCGCAAAACGACATTCAAGACGACTTTCGAAGGCGTGATCGGAAATCTCGAGCGGCGCTATCAGGAGACGCAGTCCGATGCGGTTCGCAACCGGATTCAAGAATTCATGGCCGAGCGGCCGTGTCCCTCCTGCGGCGGCCGGCGCTTGCGCGCAGAAGCCCTGGCCGTTCTTTTGGACGGCATGAACATCGTCGAGATCACGAAGTGGCCCGTCCAACGCACCCTGAAGTGGGTACAGAAATTACAGGGAGACGACAGTCCATTGTCCGACCGTCAACGGAAAATCGCCGATCGAGTGCTGAAAGAGATCGCCGATCGTCTCGGCTTCCTGGTGAACGTTGGCCTGGATTACCTCACCCTCGACCGTTCGGCGAGCACGCTCTCCGGCGGCGAGGCGCAGCGCATCCGGCTGGCGACCCAGATTGGATCGCGTTTGATGGGCGTGCTCTACGTGCTCGACGAACCCTCCATCGGCCTTCATCCCCGCGACAACAAACGCCTCATCCGGACACTGGAGGAGATGCGCGATCTGGGCAACTCCGTGCTCGTCGTCGAGCACGACGAAGCCACCATCCGCGCTGCGGATTGGGTCATCGATCTGGGTCCGGGAGCCGGCGAATCCGGTGGAGAAATCATGGCGGAAGGCACGGTAGCTCAAGTCACGCGCAACAAGAATTCGGTTACCGGGCAATTCCTCGCCGGAAATCTCTGCATCGACACTCCCAAGGAACGGCGCACAGGAAACGGACACACCCTGTCCGTCCTCGGCGCACGCGAGAACAACCTCAAGGACATCGACGTCGACATCCCCCTGGGAACGTTTGTATGCATCACGGGCGTTTCAGGCTCCGGCAAATCCACGCTGATGGTGGAGGTGCTTTACAAAGCGTTGGCGCAGAAACTGCACGGGGGACGGCAGCAGCCGGGTGCCTATTCCGCACTCGAAGGGGTCGAATTCGTAGACAAGGTCATCAACATCGACCAGAGTCCGATTGGCCGCACGCCGCGCTCCAACCCCGGCACGTACACAGGTGTTTTCGATCACGTGCGCGCGTTGTTCGCCGAGTTGCCCGAATCCAAAGTGCGCGGCTATAAGCCGGGACGTTTCTCTTTCAACGTCCACGGCGGCCGCTGTGAAGCCTGCCAGGGACAGGGACAACTGCGCATCGAAATGCAGTTCCTGCCGGATGTGTACGTGCCGTGCGAGGTATGCCACGGCGCCCGCTTCAACCGCGAGACTCTGCAGGTGCGCTTCAAAGAACATTCCATTGCCGACATCCTCGACATGACCATCCATGAAGCCGCAGAGTTTTTCGAGGCATTTCCGGCGATCGTACGCAAACTCGATACGTTGCAGGAGGTGGGGCTGGGCTACATCAAAATCGGCCAGCCGGCACCCACCTTATCCGGTGGCGAGGCCCAACGCGTGAAACTCTCGCGCGAACTCTCGAAACGCAGCACCGGCCACACACTCTACGTTCTCGACGAGCCTTCTGTGGGATTGCACGCTGCGGATGTGTATAAATTGATCGACGTGCTGCAGCGCCTGGTGGACCAGGGCAACACCGTCTTGATCATCGAGCACCATCCCGACATCATCAAAGTCGCCGACTGGGTGATCGATCTCGGCCCGGAAGGGGGAGATCAGGGCGGAGAAATCGTCGCGGTCGGAACCCCGGAAGAGCTCAGCGGCGTGGCCGCATCGTATACCGGTCAATTTTTGCGAGAGCAGTTGAAATAGCCGTAAATCGAGGACGTTATTCGGAACGCAGCGCCTCGACGGGTTGCAGATCGGCGGCGCGTTTTGCCGGATAGAGGCCGAAGAATACGCCGACGGCCGCCGAGAACAGCGTCGCCAGCAATATCGCATCCAGGCCCATGCTGGGGTTCAATTCGGCATCCGAAGCGGCTGCGATCGCACCGACGATTTGCGACAATCCCCAACCCAGGCCGATGCCGATCAAGCCTCCCATCATGCTCAACAACGCCGATTCGGTGAGGAATTGAAACAGAATGTCGCGTTTGCGTGCACCGACCGCCTTGCGTAGGCCGATTTCCCGCGTGCGCTCCGTTACCGACACGAGCATGATGTTCATGATCCCGATCCCACCGACGAGCAGCGAGATCGCCGCGATCCCACCCAGGAAGACCGTAAGTACGTTGGTGATCTGTTCCGCCGTTTCGAGGAAATCCTGCTGCGTGAAAATAGTGAAATCGTCTTCGCCGATTGGCGTGCGGTGACGGGCGCGCAGTATGGCGGCGATTTCGTCGCTCGCCGTGGTGACATTCTCCGGACTGATCGCCTGGACCAGAATCATGTCCACCGCGTCTCGGTTCCTGCGCAGCAAGCGAACTTGTGCGGTGGACAACGGCACGATGATCTGATTGTCCTCGTTTGAAAACTCGGATCCACCCTTCGAAACGGTGACGCCAATGACACGAAACGGCTGCCCTTCGACGCGTATGGTTTCACCGAGCACGCCCTGCCTTCGGCCGAACAATTCATCGGCGACGTCCGGGCCGATGACAGCCACGGCGGCCCGTCCGAGAAGATGCACTTCGCTGATGAACTCCCCTTCCGCGAGTTCAACGTTGCGCACACTTTGATAGTCCGGTGTGACGCCGTAGCCTGTGGTCAGATCTCCCTCCCCAGCGTAACTGACCTCGACCGTACCTTGAAGCACGGGAGCCACGCCGACCACGGAAGGAGCCACGAACGGATCGCGTATCGCTTCAGCATCCGCCAGGGTCAACGGCTTGGGATTGCGGATTTCCTGGGATCCGCCGCGCACAACGAAAAGCAAATTGGTCCCAATGCCGCTGATCGATCCCGTGATCGTGTTTTGCGCGCCGGTGCCGATCGCCAGCATGGCAATCACCGCCCCGACGCCGATAACGATACCCAGTACCGTCAGGCCGGAGCGCAGCTTGTTGCTGGCGAGACTATCCAGCGCTTCGAGGACGTTGTTCCAGATGTCCATCCCGATTCCTTACCGCCTTGCAACTGACCGCTCGTGACCCCGCATCGCAAAAATGTGTGGGAAATGTGCAGGGCCATCCGTGCGGTCACGCTATCAACCCGGTTGACTTTCGACCAATCCATCCCGCAGCATGATCACGCGTTCTGTCCGTACCGCGATCTCGGGATCGTGAGTCACGAAAATCAGGGTCGTCGAGAATTTCTCGTTGAGATCGAGCAAGATGTCCATGATTTCCTCGCCCGACTTCGTATCCAGGTTGCCCGTGGGTTCGTCGGCCAGAATGATCGCCGGATTATTGACCAGTGCCCGGGCGATGGCCACCCGCTGCTGCTGGCCACCGGAAAGTTCGTTCGGCCGGTGGTGGATGCGGTCGCCCAGGCCGACGTCTTCCAGCGCCTGGATCGCACGTTTCCGCCTGCCGTTGGAAACGCCGGCGTAACGCATGGGCAGCTCGACGTTCGTCAGTGCGGTCTGGCGTCCCAAAAGGTTGAAACTCTGGAAAACGAAACCTACTTTATGACTGCGGATTTCCGCCAATTCATCGTCACTCAAATCGGCGATCTCCTGCCCATCGAGCTTGTAACAGCCACTGCTCGGACGATCGAGGCACCCCAGGATGTTCATCAGCGTGCTTTTCCCCGAGCCGGAAGGTCCCATGATGGCGATCACTTCTCCCGGCTTGACGCGCATCGACACGCCGCATAGTGCGTGTACTTCGAATTCGCCCATTCGATAGACTTTGGTCAGGTCTTCGGCTTCGATGACCCAATCCGTCATTATCTGCCCCCCATGAACCCCGGTTGTCCACCGAAAAGCATATTTTCGGGCGGATTCAAAACCACGAGATCCCCTACCTTTAGTTCTCCATCGAGGACCTGGCTTTGCGTATCGGACGATACGCCAAGCTGGATGGTGACCGGCTTTAATTGCCCTCCCTCGAGGATGAAGACAGTGCGTTCGCCGTCGACCACTCGTACGGCTCGATTGGGTACAAGCAGCACGTCCTCGATCTGCTCGACGACGATGTTTACAGCGGCGGTCATCCCCGGCTTGATACGCTCGTCTGCATCTTGCAGTTCGACGGTAACGTTGAAGCTCACGACGCCCTGCGTGATCACACCGCTGAGCCCGATCGCGGTGACCTCTCCGTGATACGTAAGGTCGAGGACGGCATCGAAATTCATGTTAACCGGTTGGCCGAGCGCAATTCGATTGATGTCCACCTCGGAAATTTCGACGTCCACCAACAGGTGTGAAAGATCCGCCAATCCAAAAGCGACCGTGCCCGGAGCAACTTGATCGCCGGGTTTTGCCTGCACCGAAGTGATCGTGCCCGAAAAAGGAGCCTCGATGCGGGCAGTCTTCAGCGTGGCCTCCGCGGCCGCCAAACGCGCTTTCGCCGCGGCGATGTCATCAGGATTGGGGCCGTCTTTCACGCGCTCCCACTCTCGCATGGCATCCGCGACCTGCGCTTCCGCCACTGCCACATCGGCATCCAGCAACGCTTGTTCGGTTTCCGAAGGATGTCCCGTGTACCAATTGAGCTCACGTTGGATCGAGTCGCGTTTCTTGCGCGCTGCGATGAGGTTGGACAGCGCCAGAGCCCTGCCCGGATCGTCATTCGGACGATTCTCCACCCGATCGTATGCAGCCTGGGCACGGTCGACGTCCTGCTGCGCGAGCACCAGGTTGGCGCGCGCTGCAGCCAGCGTGTCGCTGCTCGCCCGATAACCTTCCTGCCGCACGGTGCGCAGGTACTCAGCATTTTCGAGTGCATCTTGCGCCTGGGCGAGGGCCAACTGCGCTGCGGCCTGCGTTTGCGAGGACTCCAGAAGATCTTCCAGGGCTCGCTGTGCGGCGACGTAATCGGCCTGCGCAAGGATCACCGCTGCGGGCAGCGATGTCTGTTGAATTTCGGATAGCACATCCCCGTGCTTGACCTTGTCCCCCAGTTCCACTTCGACGCCGTCTACGATGCCGCTGGATTGAAAAGTAAGCACTGCGGATTGGTTCGCCCGTACCGTTCCCGTCGCACCGACCGATGCCGTTAGCGATCCTCGGGTCAACTTTTCGGTCTGCAGAGAACCCAATGAAGCTTGATTCGATTGCGCGCAAGATCGCAGTGCAAGAAAACCCGCAATAATGACAACAACCACTGCGATCGCGATATATCGTCGTTTCATATTTCTACATCCTTCCAGTTGCTTCTCTGCCTTTATCGTACGGTGAATAAGATTTGCGATCCCCAGGGCAATAAGGTAAACGCCTGGGGATCCTCGGTTTTCCGAGCCGAACAGCACAACAAATTGTATTTTACCCTATGATGATAGGTATATTTTCGGTTGTGACAACCATCACGAATAAGGATGACATTCACGACTGATATAGGACCACTTGGGTCTGTATCATCTTATGTATGGATTCGCGGAGGGTTACAAATGCCGGAAATATCCAGTGATGAACTAGCTCTCGACCGCAGAGCTCGCATGAAATTGCCTTTCGAGGACGTTGAAGCACGCCCAGCCAAGGTTCGCATCCTCGATTTTGAGCCCACGTTCAAACCGCTGACCGCAGAGCAAGCGCGTCGCGCTGCAGAAAGATGCATCCATTGCCCAGATCCCGCCCCTTGTCACAAAGCATGCGTTCTGCATAACGACATCCCCTCCGCAATGTGGTTAATCGAGCAAGGCGACTTCATCGGCGCAGCCGAAATCTACCGCCGTACCAGTTCCATGCCCGAAATCTGCGGCAGGGTTTGCCCGCACGAGTCGTTCTGCGAGGGCGCATGTCCGCGCAACAAGCGCGGCGAGCCTGTCCTGACCGGGGCGTTGGAAGCTTTCGTCGCAGACTATCAACGCGAGCACGGTAAAGTTGAAATCCCAGTCGGTTCGCCCAGCGGCAAAAAGGTCGCCATCGTCGGCTCCGGACCATCGGGCCTCGCCTGTGCGGAGCAACTGGTCCAAAAAGGACACGCCGTAACAATTTTCGATGCCATGCCTGCGTTCGGCGGTCTATTAATGTACGGAATTCCCAATTTTAAACTCGACAAGCACGTCGTCCAGGCGCGGATCGACGATCTGCGAGACGCCGGTGTCTCCTTCGTGAACAACACCCGCATCGGCGAGGATCAAAAGATCGATGATCTCATGAAACAAGGTTTCGACGCCGTCTTCATCGGGGTCGGTTCCCTGATTGATGCCAAGATGGATGCACCCGGAGAGGATTTACCCGGCGTGTACAAAGCCACGGATTTTCTCATGCGCGCCAACGTCGATCCGAAGCTGCTTCCGGAATCGGAGCGCAGCAAACCCGAAATCGGACATCGGGTCGTCGTCATCGGCGGCGGCGACACGGCCTCCGACTGCCTGCGCACTGCGATCCGGCTTGGGGCGGAAGAGGTAACCTGTCTGTACCGGCGCACGGAAGCCGAGATGCCGGGCGGTGAGAAAGATCGTCACCTGGCGAAAGAAGAGGGCGCCCAATATCGTTTCCTTACCCAGCCGGTGCGTTACATCGCCGGACCAGACGGGAGCGTGAGCGCCGTTGAGTGTCTGCAATGCGAATTGGGCGAGCCCGATAAAAGCGGCCGCCGTCGGCCCATCCCCATCGAGGGTTCGAATTTTACCGTAGAGGCGGACACCGTGATCCTGGCGATCGGTTACTGGCCCGATCCCCTCATTGGAGAGACGACGGACAAACTGGAGACCAGCAAGTATGGTCTCGTCATCGCCGATGATGAAACAGGCGCCACGTCTCGAAAGGGCATTTTCGCCGGCGGCGATGCAGTCAGCGGACCCGACCTGGTCGTTACGGCCGTCGCCTCGGGCCGGCGTGCTGCGGCAGGCATCAACGAATACCTGCTCGAAACCAGCGCATAATCCATCTTTCCGATTCCATGTTACGTCAGGAGACGCGGCCAGGCCCGCGTCCCCAATCGATTTTAAAAGGGCGCATCTGCTGTACTCGAGTGGAAAGACGGCCCGCGCCTCGATTTAAGCGAAGACCGGTATAATCAGGTCAGCGCTCCTCCAAGGGAAGAATTGGAAACCATGCACGAGGCCCCAGCGAAGGCGTTAGCCATAGAAATAAAAGACGAAGCAAGACGTGTCGGCTTTTCGCTTGTGGGTATCACGTCGCCCGATCCGCCTGCCCATCTCGAGGTCTATCGAGCGTGGCTTTCCGAAGGGCATCATGCGGGCATGGCCTACATGAACCGCGAAGACGCCCGCCAACACCGCGCCGATCCCCGCTCGATCCTGCCGGAATGCCGGGCGATCATCGTCCTCGCAGCGAACTACCTCCCCGGAAACACGGCTCGAGATCGAATGGCCTCTCACCTCCAGATTGCATCCTACGCCCTCGGCGACGATTACCACATCGTGCTGCCCGAGCGGATGCGCCGGCTCGTCGAATTCGTTCAGGAGCGGCTGGGAAGAGACGTGCGGCATAAGATCTACACCGACACCGGGCCGCTGCTCGAGCGCGAGCTCGCACAACGAGCGGGCTTGGGTTGGATCGGAAAGAATTCGTGCCTGATCCACCCACGACTCGGTTCCTACTTCGTCCTGGGCGAAATCTTGCTCGACGTCCCCCTCCCTATCGACGCGCCGTACGCATACGATCGCTGTGGTACGTGCTCCCGCTGCATCGACGCCTGTCCGACCCAATGCATCCTGCCCGACCGCACCCTGGACAGCCGCAAATGCATAGCATACTGGACCATCGAAGCCAGGGATGCCATCGCGCTCGACGTCCGTTCGCAGATCGGGGACTGGTTGTTTGGCTGTGACGTCTGCCAGCAAGTATGTCCCTTCAATATAACGTTCGCCAGGCCGAGCGAGGATCCCGCGTTCCAGATTCGCGAATCCCTCGCCGGCGCGACGCTCGAGCAATTCCTGCAATTACTACCGCACGGCTGGCGCCGCAGATTTAAGGAAAGCCCGCTGCTGCGCGCCAGACGGCGCGGTCTGGTGCGCAACGCAGCCGTCGTGGCGGGCAACGCCGAAGCTCCGGCATTTGTCCCCCAGTTGACGGTTCTCCTCCAGCAAGACCCGGAACCGCTCGTGCGATCGCATGCGGCGTGGGCGCTTGGCCGCATTCGTTCTCCGCAAGCCCTGTCCGTACTCCGAGCGGCGCATTCGGGCGAGAAATCACCCGAGGTGATCGAAGCCATCGAGGCGGCGCTGCGAGATTCCTGGCCGTTTACACTCGATTCGAGAAAATAGGAAAGAGAACTTCCACAAAGAGCTGCACCCAGATCCAATATCGCCCCGCAACCAACCTAAAACCTCGCTGGTGCCGGATATATATCCGGTGCCGGTATCTGGCGCATTTTTTCCGCCGCCGTGAAATGTTGGGTTTCGGTTCCCTCAACCCAACCTACGAGTTAGACCCGGCGGGTTTCAATTGGGGCTGCCCTTTTGGGACAGCCCCGTTGTTATTTTTACTCTATGGATTTGATATCGCGGCTAGCTCGGCGTAGCGGAAGGCGTACCCGGGGCCGGAGACAGCGTTGGCGTCGGTGTGGCGATGTTGACCGGGACGAGGATGATCTGACCGACGCCGATGTCGTTCGGGTCTTCGATGTCATTGGCTTCGGCGATCGCTTCCGCCGTGCTGTTGAACTGTGCGGCGATCGACTCAAGCGTGTCGTTCGGTTGGACGCGGTATTCGATTTTTTGTCCGGGCAGCAGATTCTCCGGCAGGGGTGTGTTCGTCGGCAAGACGTCTTCCGCGCCGGGGATGATCAAAACCTGTCCTACGAATATCGCATCCGGATCGTCGATGTTGTTCACGGCCATCAAGAGCGAGATTCCATCCAATCCGAACTGTTCGGCGATCGTCCAGAGCGAGTCCCCAAGCTCGACCGTGTAACTCAACGGGCCCGTGGGGGTCGGCGTATCCGAAGGCGGCAGGGTGAGGGTAATCGTAGGCGTGTCGGTTGCCGGCAAGGGGGTTGAGGTTTCCGTGGGTGTCGGTGTCTTGCTGGCAAGAAATCCGGGCAGCGCCGGTGGGTTATCACCCGTCAGCCACAGCACGACCATGAAGACTCCCACAACGAGGAGCACCACCGCCATCCCCCCCAGGATGAGCGGCACCAAACGCTCTCGACGCCGCCTGTAGGCCATAATTACGTCCGCGACATCTGGTTCCGGTTCAGGCATGTCCAATCACTCCCCTCCAGTGTGGAGCGCAACCACAACTCCTTCGGCGCGTTTCATTGTACCTGAATTCAAGTCATCTGGGCGGTTAAATGTTAGGAATATCTAACTTTAGTTTTGCCACTTATCGGCCAGGAAATCGAGCATGTCGTCAAAAACCAGAATCCAGCCTTCGTGATCGTGCCCACCCTGTGAGGATATATAGGTGTGAGGAATCCCCTGCTGTTCGAGCAGCGCAACCAGCTTCTCCGTCGCCTGGCGGAAGGAGGGCTCGCCTTTCCCGGCGCTGAGAAAAATCGCCGCGGGCAGCGGGCGATCGTCTCCGGCGAGCAAGAGGGGATCGTACGCCGGACGGGCATAATTGACGTTCAACGCCGGACTCAAGGCTATCACGGTATCGAAAACATCCGGGTGGCGGAATGCAATCTCCAAGGCCCAAACCCCACCCCGCGAGACGCCCGCCAGCGCACGCATCTGTGGTCGGGTATCGATGGGATAATTCTGTTCGATTGCCGGAAGCAAATCGTCGATGAACTCGGCTTCGTAGGAACCGGGACCACCATCGCTGCTCGTGAACAGTGGCTCCGGTGCACGCGGCATGACCATCAGAATCCCCGGAAGAAAGTTCGTGGCGATGGCACGATCCACCCACTCGGTAAACCCCAGGTCATACCAATGAGTCTCGTCGAAAGGAAAACCATGCAGCAGGTAAAGTACGGGATACGGCCGGCTTTCATCGGGGTAACAGGGCGGCAGATAAATCAGATAAGGCACCTGCTCTCTCAACAGGCTGCTCGTGTATTCTCCTTGTTCCAGATGGCCTTGCAGTTCCGGGCAAGCAGCCGTGGGGCTCAACGTGGGCGTGAGGCTTGGCGCCGGAGTCTTCGTCGGCGGGAGGGTGCGGGTGGCGGCCGGCGCTTTCGTCGCTTCTGTCGTCGGAGAGACGTCCACGCTTCCAGCGCCAGGACCACAGCTCACGCCCCCCAACACCAGGATGAGACAGCCCAGCAAAGTGCGTTTTAGCCCTCGTGGATCAATGCGCAGAACGGAATCCGTGTCGTCAGCCTGCATGGTGTTGTGACGGTCCTTCCTCATCGTGAATCCCAATCATACCGCAATTAACGATGACAAGCCCGCAGGAGCGATGTCCCGGCCTTTCCGTTCCATCCGATCCACGTTACAGCCGGACATCCGACAAATCAGACTCGATCGGGTTATAATCGTCCCCATGAAGTATCACATTTGGACCGCCGGCTGCCAGATGAACGTCGCCGATTCTCAGCGCGTGGCTTCCGCCCTTGAACGCCTGGGCTACATCGCATCCGCAGACATCGAGCAGGCGGACGTCATCGTGCTGAACACCTGCGTCGTGCGTCAGAGCGCCGAAGACAAAGCCTACGGCCGGCTCCAGTCACTGAAGCCGTTGAAAGCACGCAACCCCGATTTGGTCATCAACCTCATGGGCTGCCTGGTCGGCGTGAAGGACAATCCCAAGCTGCGGAAGGTCTTTCCCCACGTCGACGTATTTTCACCCCCTTCCGACCCGAGCCCGCTGATCGAGCATCTGCTGCTGAAGGACGCCCACGACGTGGACCGGGCGGAGACGAATCGCCGCCACGCCATCATGGACGGCGAACTCCAACTGCCCCTCGCCCAACGCGGGAAAACCGTCTCGGCTTTCATTCCCGTGGTGTATGGCTGCTCCCACGCCTGTTCGTTTTGCGTCATACCTTACCGCCGCGGTGTGGAACGCAGCCGGCCGCTCGCCGAGGTCGTCGCCGAACTAAGTGCACTCACCGCGCAGGGCGTTCGTGAAGTCACCTTGCTGGGGCAGATCGTCGACCGCTACGGGAAAGATTTAGACAGCGGGGAAACGCTGAGCAGTCTGCTGCGAGCCGTGCATGCCGTCGAGGACATCCAACGCGTCCGTTTCCTGACCTCCCACCCCAATTGGATGAACGCCGAATTACTGGACACCGTAGCCGAGCTTCCCAAAGTGTGCGAGCACATCGAAGTTCCCGTGCAAGCCGGTGACGATGACGTTCTGCGCCAGATGAAGCGCGGTTACAGTGTGGACGAGTCCCGGCGCTTGATCGAGCGCATCCGCAAGCGCGTACCGGACGCATCCATCGCCACCGACATCATCGTCGGCTTCCCGGGTGAAACGGAGGCACAGTTCCAGTGCACCTACGACCTGCTCGAGGAGCTGCGTTTGGACGTCGCCCATCTGGCGCGCTATTCGCCGCGGCCGGACACCGTCTCCGCAAGGCGCATGCCGGACGATGTGCCCGAGGAAGAGAAAATGCGCCGTTTCCGGGCCTTGGAGGCCTTGCAGGCCGACATCGCCGCGGAAATCAACGCCGGCTACCGGGATCGAACTGTCGAGGTGCTGGTCGAAGAAAAGCATCGCGGCCGTTGGAAAGGCCGCACGCGCACCAACAAACTGGTGTTCTTCGACTCCGAAGCGGACCTGCTGGGCAAACTGGTGCCGGTACGCGTCGAGTGGAGCGGTCCCTGGTCGCTGATCGCCTCTCCTGTCGACATTGCCCAGGTCCACGCGGATCTCCCTACACCGTAATCTGTCAATCCTCCTGCGGTTCGGCTCTAATTCCGCCCGCAGCATCCCTGTGCAAGCGTTCACGTTGAACTTTGTGAAAAAAGGCGCGAGAATATTTCGGACGCCTCCCGCCGGGTAGTTGCGGTGTTGTACGATCTCTCGACATGCTCGAATCTCTCGCAGCCATGGGCATACGTCTGCAAATCTGCGATTTCTAGCCGGTATCAAACTGAATTCAATACCACATAACGCACTCGCGCATGCTTGTGTACATGTCACAAAACGACTTCCCGAACCGTTTCAGGAGTATGAAATTGATGGACCGAGGGGAACTTCGACGCCAGCTTTGCAGTTGAAGCCACATCGAACCTGGTTGTTCATATCGATACCCACTCCAATCTGGGATTTGTGGGGTTTTTGATAGGAGAACGAGAATTATGAAGAGAACGATTTTTTACATCACACTACTGACAGTCATGATTTCCATCGCATTCGCCGCTCTTGCCGATCCGCTTCCCGCGAGTGCCGACGACGGCAAGATCATAGTCAACACCGATGACGACAAAGAAGACGGCAGTTGCGACGATGTACATTGCTCTCTACGTGAGGCCATTGGCCAATCGAACGACACGCAAGGAAGGCAAACGATTGTCTTCGAAATGCCGGACCCCGGCAACTACTACACGATCCAACTGTGCAGTCCGCTTCCGGACATCGCCGATCCGGTTACCATAGACGGCACCTTGCCACCCGGGACGTTTGGTCCACCCAGTGTCGTGATCAAACCTTGGGATATCAACAATCTTCCCCCATGGCCATGCAATCCGCCACCCTACGGATTCTGGGTCGGCGCTGATGACGTTATCCTACGCGGTATGAGCATGGTTGGATTCCTCAATTTCCAGGCCGAGACGTCCGGCGCGATCATCGTCGACAACGCCTCAAACGCACTCATCGAATACAACCAACTGGGTGTGTATCCCAATGGAGTCGTAGAGGGAAACTATAATGCGATCTACCTGACAGATGAGAATCACATCGTTCGTAACAATTTGATCTCGGGGAATTGGTATGGCATCAACAGCTTTGCCTCGGACACGACCATCCAGGGCAATTACATCGGCACGGACATCTCGGGAACGTCTACAAGCTTATTGTTAGGGAATCAAACAGGGATATTTTTGTGGTGTCCCAGCGAATCCACGACCATCGGCGGCGTGAATCCGGATGAAATGAATCTGATCTCCGGAAATTCGATCGGTATATCCATTTGCTCGGACAGCACGATTTATGGCAATCGCATCGGAACGGATAGAACCGGCACCATGGATCTGGGAAACTCCAACGGAATCATGATCGGTGGAGACGACAACATAATCGGCGGCCCGTTACCCGGCCAGGGCAATCTGATTTCGGGCAACGGATTGGCACTCAGCTTCGCCAGCGGCGCAGATGACAACATCATCCAGGGCAACAACATTGGAGCAGATATCAGCGGAAACCAGGCACTTGTGAATGCGGCCGGTAACTGGCATGGAATGATCGTCTTTGGCGATTCCAACACGATTGGCGGGACCAATCCCGGAGAGGGCAACCGGATTGCCTTTATCACGGGTGAAGGGATTGACTTCGATCACGGTGCCACCTCCAACCACGTCGTAGGGAATACGATCTTTTCTAACGTAACCGGCGTGCTTGTTGAATCCGATCAGTGGTATACGGCGTTGATGAACACGCTGTCTCAGAACAGCATCTACGATAACATGGGTTTGGGAATCGACCTCGAACCCGCAGGGGTATCACTGAATGACGTCGGCGATACAGACAGCGGCGGCAACACGGTGTTGAACTTCCCGGTTTTCAGCGCAGGTTTCAACAGCGTAAGCGGAACTGCGTGCCCGGGCTGCATCGTCGAGCTTTATATAAGCGACAACGACTCCTCCGGTTATGGCGAGGGCAGCACGTTTATCAGCCAAACCGTCGCCGAAGATGACGGCGACTTCACAATCCCGGTGATGTTGGCGTATTCACACTGCACCCGCCTCACGGCAACGGCGACGGATATCCAGGGAAACACCTCCGAGTTTTCCAGGAACGTTGAGTTCGGACTGTGTATATCCCACCATCCCTGGAACCTCTTCATACCTATGCTGTCCCTTGGGTTGAGTCTGCTGGCCGGCGTGCTGTTCGGACGTTCACCCAAAATCAATGGCCGCGCCGCCCTTGCCGTCGCCGGAATCGTCGGCCTCGGACTGGCGGGCGGCTTGTTCCTGATCCTGCGAAGTCCCACCAAAGCCCCCGCAGCGCAGCCGGCAGAAATGGATCCATGGGCGGGTTTGCCATCCTGCAGCGATTACATCGAACCGGATAGCCTGTCCCCGGACGAAGAAGTGTTTGCGCTGGAGGACGATCCCGTGTTGTCCTGGTCGCCGCTCGAAGACATGCTCCCCGATTCGCTGCGCTGGACGGTCGAGCTTTCCCGGCATCCCGATCCGGCGCAGAGTGAGACAACGAGCGAAGAGCATCTGGCGTTTTCGGCCTTCGGCCTGCAGCCGGACCCGGGCGATATCTACAAATGGCGTCTCAGCGGAGAGATGGATGGATCCGCGGATGGCAGCTGGCGATTTTTCTGTGCGCCCACCGATTGGCTGCCCTTTCAGTTCGAGCGCCTCATCGTCCCTGCGGCGCCCTCCGACACCCCCGAACCGTCGCCCACGCCCACGCAAACCCCGACACCCACGCCGGACGTATGTGTCTACACGGCGATCCGAAACGCCAACTGCCGTTCGAGCGACCATTCGGAATCGGAGCAGATAAATATTCTCATGCAGGGAGAAAGCGCGGCGCTGCTGGCGCTCAACCCGGAATTCACGCATGGACAGTTCGAATTGGATCAGGAGTCGTGCTGGATCTGGCTCGGTTTGCTGGACGGTCCCGAAAATCCTTTCGGCACGTGCGACGTGCCGATCATCGATCCCGCACCGGCTTGCACGCCGGAGCTGGATGAGCAAGCCTGTATACTCGCCGGCGGGCAGATGAGTGAAACGCGCACGACGGCGCCCTTCTGCGTCTGCCCGGATTGAGCTGCGCAGACGCATGCAGCGACGTATTTCGAGACGGGCATTTCCTCACCGGGGAGGTGCTCGACAGCAAGTCAGAAGGTTAGGAGATGAAAATGAAGAACAAGCGGATCTTGTACCTTACCCTCGCTTTAACGCTGGCGGTCTTCGCCCTCGTCATGCAGCCCACGCATTCCGGCTACGCCGGAGGGGGCATCATCGAGGTCAACACGGTAGACGACAACGATGACGGTGTCTGCAATGCGACACACTGCTCGCTGCGCGAAGCGATCGACTGGGCCAACACCATGCCGGGTACGCCTACGATCACCTTCGACATCCCCGGCGCCGGCCCGCACGTCATCAATCTCTGCCACGCGCTGCCGCAGCTGACGAGTTCGGGCACGACCATCGACGGCACGACGGAACCGAGTTATTCCGGAACGCCCGTCGTCGTACTGCAGCCGGCGTTCCTTTCCGATACGCCGCCGCCGCTCACCCACGTCCCGCCGTGTATTCCACCTTCGGTCGGCCTGTGGATCGAAACCGACGACATCACCGTGCGAGGCTTGAGCATCGTCGGTTTTCGCCAGACCTGGCCGGCGATCGCCGCCGGGATCGTGGTCGCTAACGGCAGCAACAATCTTATCGACGCAAACTACATCGGTCTGGACGCCGGCGGCTCACCAGACGGCAACCGCGATGGCATTCTCCTCGGCGCAGCCGGCCAGGAGATTCGGCACAACACCATTTCCGGCAACGACAACGGTATCCACGTCCGCGCCGGCGAACAAAAAATATACGCCAACCGCATCGGCACCGATTTCTCCGGCAGCACGAGCGGAACCGGCATGGGCAACTACCGCGGCATTTATATCGAAGCTTCAGCGGGTGCCAACATCATCGGCTCCTCCGATCCTACCCACAAGAACGTGATCTCCGGCAACACCGCCGTCGGGATAGAGGTGGAATCCGACGACAACATCATCCAGGGCAACCACATCGGCTGCAATTTGATCGGCGATACCGCCCTGGGCCAGCAGGAAGGTGTGAGCCTCGGAGGGAACAGCAATCTCCTCGGCGGTAGTAACGCCGGTGAGGGGAATCTGATCTCCGGAAACGACATCGACGGCGTCATCATCGGCTGGAATTCCAGCGGCCACCAAATCCTGGGCAACATCATCGGAGCCGACGCCAGCGGTACCGCATCGCTGGGAAATTTCGTCGGTATATTTACAATCGGCGGAGACAACATCGTTATCGGAAATAATTCCGCCCTGGGGGGCAATCTCATCGCATTCAACGGCCACCACGGGATCATGCTTCTGGCTGATGCCCATACCTATCACATCGCTGGCAACACGATCACGCAGAACGGCGGTGACGGGATAATATTGGGAACGTTCTCAGCCAATCCAGCCACTCCCCAGCAGATTACAATCAACCGCAACAGCATCTTCGATAACGGCGAATTGGGCGTGGATTTATTTCCAGATGGCGTTACGCCTAACGACCCGGGTGACGCCGATACAGGTGCCAACACGCTGCTCAATTTCCCCGAGCTCAGCCAGGTGACGGCCACCGATGCGCAGGGGACCGCCTGCACCGGCTGCCGCGTGGAAGCCTTCATCGCCGACGGCGATCCCTCCGGCTACGGCGAAGGCATGACCTTCGTTGGGGAAGCGTTCACCGACTCCTCTGGTAACTTCAGCGTTCCGCTGGATGTGAACCTGGTCTCCACCTGCGACCTGATTACGACGCGAGCGACGGATGGGTCTGGGAACAGCTCCGAATTCTCGGAAAACATGCGCGTTTCACCCTGCTTCGTAATGCGCCGCCCGTGGCTGTTCGCACCACCCCTCCTGCTGGGCTTGCTGGGTCTGCTCGGAGGCCGCCGCGCAGGCCGTGGTAAACCCGGGCTGGCTTCCGCCGCCGGCGGCGCCGCCATCGGCGCCGGGATCGGCGGTGGACTGGTTGTCCTGGCGATCGTGCTGCCCGTTGTGCACATCGAAAAACCACAGGAAGACGCAGGCTTGCCGGCCGTGCAGATGCCCTGCGATCGCTTCCTCGATCCTGCCGGGCTCTCGCCCGCAGATGGCTCGATCTTTGAGATCGATGATAACGACTGGGATTTCACCTGGAGTCCATCTGCCGAGATGCCCGATGGAGAGTTCCGCTGGCTCGTCGAGCTACTCGGACCGGATGGCAGCATGCAGCAATTGTCTACAATCGGTAACTCACTGCCCTTCCTTTCCTTTGATACTGAAATCTCACAAGGCGCCGTATTCTCCTGGCGCCTCAGCGCCGAGCAAGCAATCCCCGGAACGGACCGCTGGGAGCCCTTCTGCCGGCAGATGGGCTGGCGTTCCTTCCAATTCGGCGAACGCCCACCGCTCAACGCCCCGCCCTGGACGCCCGACGAATGGAGCCAGCCTGAAGATTCTCCGACCCCGACTTCGTCGCCCACAGCGACCTCCACGCCGACTCCCGAAGAAATGACCTGCGTATACGAGGCGCTGCAGAACGCGAACTGCCGCGCCAGCGACTACTCGGAAGCGGCCCAAATCTCGATCCTCATGCAGGGAGAGACGGCCGAACTGTTGGCTTTGAATCCCGAGTTCACCCACGGCCAGTTCAATCTCGGCCAGGGTGCGTGCTGGATCTGGCTCGGCTTGCTGGACGGGCCGGAAGATCCGTTCGCCAACTGCGGCGTACCGGTCCTCGATCCCCCACCACCGCCGACAGACACGCCCACGCCGCCCGCCTGCACGCCGGATTTAAACGAAGAAATGTGTATAAAAAGCGGCGGAACCTGGCCGGAAGGTGAAACGACAAAACCCCGTTGCGTCTGCCCGGATTAAGAATCGAACATCAAGGATGAGATTCGGTTAGAGATGATGGTTCGATTGTGGAGGAAGATCATGAAATCACGACGCTCGACCATGTTGGTGGGATATGCGGTATGTTTGGCTCTAGTTATTGGTTTCGTTACCCCGCTGCCGTCTCATGCAGGCGGCGGGGTGTGGATCGTCAACACGGTCGACGACCTCGACGACGGCGTCTGTGACAGCACACACTGTTCCTTGCGCGAAGCAATCAATCAGGTCAATGCCAGTCCAGGCGTTCAGTATATTTACTTCGATATCCCTGGACCGGGCCCACACGAGATCCAACTCTGCTCGATGCTGCCGGCGTTGACCGACGACGGAACGTTGATCGACGGCACCTCGGAGCCCGATTATGGGGGTACCGTACCGGTGGTCGTGATCAAGCCGGGGATATTCAATGTGTCCGCCTATCCGGGCTGCTTTCCTCCACCAGTCGGGATCTGGATCGCCGCCAGCGACATCACCGTGACCGGCCTGAGCATCATCGGTTTTAGAAGTCCTTCCGCCTCCGTCGCCGGGGGAATCGTGACCCACATGGGCTCGAACGTCACGATCGAGCACAATTACATCGGCCTCGATCCTTCCGGAACGCCCGTCGGAAATCGAGACGGTATTTTGATGGGCTCCGAGGCGTCGCAGATCTATTCCAACCGCATCTCGGGCAACGTCAACGGCATTCACGTCTTCCGCAGCGATCACGTCATCCGTTTGAACTACATCGGAACCGATCCCAC
Source organism: Anaerolineales bacterium (assembly GCA_037382465.1). NCBI lineage: Bacteria > Bacillati > Chloroflexota > Anaerolineae > Anaerolineales > Anaerolineales bacterium. Next base: position 111,347 of record JARRPX010000004.1, read on the forward strand.
GGGCACGTTCACCAGCCCCACGCTGAAAAATTCCGTCGGCATCCTGGTGGATAATCCCTCCAGCAACGTGCAAATCGGAGGTCCAAATCCCGCCTGGATGAACCTCATTTCGGGCAACGATACCGGTGTTCAAGTCGTAACGGACGATAACTCCGTGACCAACAACCGCATCGGCTCGGACACCAGCGGTACGCTCGGATTGGGAAACGACACCGGTATTTGGGTGACCGGCAGTGGAAACCTGATCGAGGGCAATCAGGTCAGCGACGGCCAGATCGGTGTGCTGTTGGCCGGCAGCAGCAATCAGATCTCGGGCAACTTCATCGGCACGGATTCCAGCGGCGACCTGGCGTTAGGCAACGACACCGGCGTTCACATCACCGGCAGCGATAACGTCATCGGCGGTGAGATTCCGATCATGCTCGTACCGGGCAGCACGGCTGGTAACATCATCTCCGGCAATGACACGGGCATCTTCCTCGGCCCGAATGCGCAGAATAACTACATCAAAGGCAACAAGATCGGCGCAGGCAACAGTCCGGATTCGAGTCTGCCCAACACCACGGGCATCCTGCTCGATGGCGCCAACAACAACACGATCGGAGGCATCTATCTACCCATGGAAGCCAACTGGGTGATGCACAATATCCAGGACGGCATCCAGTTCGTCACCACCGCCAGCGATAACCTGGTTCAAAACAACTACATCGCCTGGAACGAACGGGGCATCACCGCCGGCGCTACGACCGGAACGTCGATCCAAAACACCTTTCACTACAATAACATCTACTTTAACGATCAACTCGGTATCGACCTCTTCCCCTGGGGCGTGACCCCCAACGACCCGGGTGACGCAGACAGCGGCGCCAATAACCTGCAAAATTTCCCCGTGATCAGTTCGGCTACGACTGCCACGGTTCAGGGAACATCCTGTCTGGGTTGCACGGTGGAAATTTTCGAAAGCGAAGAGGATCCCTCCGGATACGGAGAGGGCATATCGCCTATCGGCGAGGGGTTAACCGACACTGCCGGTAATTTCAGCATCAGTGTCGATCCGCTCTCTACCGCAGGTGTCTGTGATTACGTTACGGCCACCGCCACCGATTCGAACGGCAATACCTCCGAGTTTGCCCAGAACTTCCTTATCGGACCTTGCTTCACGTTCTCGCCGCACCTTTTACTCTTCCTGGGTGTGGTCTTCTTGGCCGGTGGTGCGGCCGCCGGTGGTAGTATCGGGCGCGGCCGCGGCAAGAGACCCGGCCTGGGGACCGCTGCTGGCGCAGCGCTGGGCGGATTGATCGGCGCCGGGCTGCTCCTGGCTACCTCCTTCATTCCGATCTTTCGCTTTCCGCCAGAAGAAGAACACGCGGTCTCCGAAGGCCTGACGGCACTTGTCCCCTCCTGCAATGCCTACCTCGATCCGCAGGCATTCGTCCCGCAAGATGGCGCAATCGTGCTCGACGAGAACTTCGATTTCGCGTGGGCCTGGTTGAATGAACCGTCGAACGGTGATTTCCGCTGGATCCTGGAATTGAATGGTCCCGACGATTCGGGTCAGCAAACAACGGAGAACTTAACGCTGCCTTTCACTGCGTTTGGTCTCGCTTTCGATGATGGGGATCGATTCTCCTGGCGCTTGAGCGGCGAACGGTTCGACGACGCTTCTGCTGAATGGGAGGCTTTCTGCACGCCCTCCGCCTGGCTGACGTTCCAAATCGGATTGTCACCACTGCTGGCGCCGCCGTGGACACCGGATACCCCGGAGGGACAACCCCCGACGCCCACCAGCACGCCCGAGTCTCCTGCGGGAGTCTGTCTGTACACGGCGGTACGCAACAGCAACTGCCGCGCCAGCGACTATCCGGAGTCGCTGCAGATCGATATCCTCATGCAGGGGGAATCGGCTGAACTCCTGGCCCTGAATCCCGAGTTCACCCACGGTAAGTTCGAACTCGATCACGGGCAGTGCTGGATCTGGCTCGGACTGCTGGAAGGTCCTGAAAATCCGTACGGCACCTGTGGCGTGCCGGTCATCGATCCAGCGCCGCCGCCGACCGCAACGCCGCCGGTCTGCACTCCGGATCTGGGCCAGGAGGACTGCGAAGCGAGCGGAGGCACCTGGTCCGGCGGCGTGACGGGCGCTGCGGGATGTGTGTGCCCGGAGTAAAACCGATTCGAGAATACTACGCCGTGAAGTTGATCGAAAATCGCAGCCAGAGGTTGATGTAAGGAGCACTTTGATGAGAACTCGCAAACACATTTCCCAGGCCTGGCTGACCCTGGGCCTGCTGGCGATGATGACCCTCGCTTTTCCATTCCCAGCAGAAGCCAGCACCTTCGTCGTCAACACGGTCGACGATCTCGACGACGGGACCTGCGACGCCGATCACTGTTCCCTGCGCGAGGCGATCAACGCCGCCAACGCCAACCCCGGCGCGGACACGATCGCCTTCGACATTCCCGGCGCCGGACCGCACGTGATCGAACTGTGCAGTCTGCTGCCCAAACTCACCGACGGCGGGACGACGATCGACGGCACGACGGAACCGGGTTATGCGGGGACGCCTGTCATCACGCTGACGCCATCTGCAAATCCGAGTTGTGTAAGACCGCACATCGGCCTCTGGATCCAATCCGACGGGAACGTGATCCGCGGGCTGCACACCATCGACTTCATGCACCCCACCCTGCAGCACGAAACCGCCATCTACATCGAGCGCGGCGGCGGAAACTTGATCGAGTTGAATCACATCGGCTACCAACCCACCTGTTCGCTCTTCAACACCCAATACGGCGTTCGCATCGATACCGACGCCGGCAACCAGCGCATTCTCAAAAACGTATTCAATTGCAACGGAACGGCAATCGACATCTGGGCCGGCAGCCACCTGATCCGGGACAATCTCATCGGCGTCGATCCTTCCGGCACTACGGCCATCCTCAACGGCCTGGGTATCTACGTTTACGAAACCGCCCACGGGTCAATCATCCAGGATAACGTGGTTTCGGGCAACATCAGCGCCATGGCGGTCTATTCGGACGACAACAAGATATTGGGCAACCGCGTCGGAACCGATTGGTCGACGAACATCGCCATCCCCAATCAGGGCGGCGTCCAGGTGAACGGTGATCACAACCGCATCGGCGGCACGAACCCCGGCGAAGCGAACATCATCGCCGCCAACACCAGCATCGGCCTCGATCTGTACTGCGGCGCGGAATACAACCAGGTGTACGGCAACATCATCGGCACCAATCTCGCCGGAACTCTCATGATGGGCAACCAGTATGGTGTCACCATCATGGGGAACACGAACATCATCGGGGGAAACGGCCCGGGAGAAGCAAACCGCATCATCTTCAGCCAGGAAGCCGGGCTCAGCCTGTACGCATTGGCGCACAAAAACCGCGTCATCGGAAACGAGATCGCCTACGGCCGCACGCAGGGCATTCTGGGTACGAGTTCGATGGGCTTTCCCGAATCCAACACCTTCAGCCGTAACAGCATCCACCACAATCGTGCCCTGGGAATCGATCTGGAACCCGCGGGTGTGACCCTGAACGACCCTGGGGACACGGACGTCGGCCCCAACACGCTGCTCAACTTCCCCGAGCTGCAGTCCGCCAATGTGAACACGGCGGAAGGAGACGCCTGCCCGGGCTGTACCGTGGAAATCTTCATCGCCGATTCGGGTCAAGGTGCGTTCGGCGAAGGCATGACGTATGTGGGAAGCGGCAACGCCGATTCGAGTGGTCATTTCACGATACCGCTGAGCGGGGTCGGTTTCTGCGATCCGCTCACCGCCACCGCAACAGACGGCGCGGCCAACACCTCCGAATTCGCCAAGAACATCCTGGCCAGCTGTCTCACGCTCGTCTTCCCCTGGCCCGACCTCGTCTTACTGGCGTTCATTCTTACCGGCGCCCTGGGCAATGGACGTCGCAGCCGGGGCAAATCGCCCGGCCGATTTGCCGCCGCCGGCGGTGCTGCTGGCGCAGTGTTCGGCATCGCCCTGCTGACCCTGGGCAGTACGCTTCCCAACGTGCACCTGGAACTGCTCCCTCCCAAAGAGGAATCGAAGATTGAACCACTATGCAGCGAGCTGCTTCTACCGGATGGGTACGCGCCGCCGGCCGGAACCGTTTTCCAAACCAGCGAGGACCCGCTGCTTTCCTGGACGCCAGGCCCCGGCGTCGCCGACGGGATCGTCTGGCAGGTAGAGTTAAGCGCACCGGACGGCTCGGGTGTGAATCAAACGACGCAGGAGACAAGCATCGCCTTCAGCAGCTTCGCGCTCCCCGCTCAACCGGGGTTTTACCGCTGGCGTATCACCGCCGGAGAGGGCAACGCCCCAGGAATACTGGGGAAAGCGTTATGTTCACCGACTTCGTGGATGCCGTTTTCCCTCGAAGGGCCGCAGCGTGAGGAAACGCCTTCATCGACGCCGACCTCGACCCCCACGCCAACTCCCACAACGGAGTTATCCGCGTGTGTCTTCATCGCGCTGCAAAATGCCAACTGCCGGGAGAGCGACTACGTCGAATCGGACCAGATTGCCATTCTCATGCAGGGCGAGAGCGCCGGGTTGATCGCCTTGAATCCCGAATTTACGCACGGAGAGTTCGAGGTCGATCAGCATCAATGCTGGATCTGGCTCGGGTTGCTGGACGGCCCGGATAACCCGTACGGCACGTGCGGCGTTCCGGTCGTCGATCCGCCTCCGCCGCCGACGGCAACGCCGCCGGTCTGCACCCCGGATCTCGGCCAGGAAGACTGCGAAGCAAGCGGGGGCACTTGGTCCGGCGGCGTGACGGGCGCTGCGGCATGCATATGCCCGTAACGCCGGGCGAAAACGAGCGCCCTGAAATTGAAGGCGACGTTCTCGCGACGGGCATCTTGTCGAAACAGGCAGGCTGTTGTAGCATCCTGATCCGAACTACTGGCCATTCACGCTCAATGCCATGCCTGTTTAACAAAGAAGAAGATTTCAAAATGAAGGAGACAACAAGATGAGCCTCTGGATTCGAACAAAAACAACAACTCTCGTCCTGATCCTTGCAGCAAGCCTGATCCTTTCGGCATGTCATTTCCCCGGTATGGGCGCCACCCCGGATCTGTTCGCCACGTCCGCAGCGCAAACCGTATCCGCCCGGCTGACGCAGCCGGTAGAACCAGGTATAGACGGGACGACAGAGCCCGAGCCGCCCGTGATCGCCACGACTGAAGCGCCACCGACGGAAGAACCGCCTACCCCAACGATTACGCTCACGCCTACGATCACGCAGACCACCATCCCCTGCGATCGCGCCGGCTTCGTTTCGGACGTCACCATCCCGGACGGGGAAGAACTGCAACCGAACGAGAGCTTCACCAAAACCTGGCGGTTGAAAAATAACGGCTCGTGTACCTGGACCTCCAGCTACGCGCTCATCTTCGACAGCGGCGATTCGATGAGCGGACCTGCATCCCAACAACTCACCAGTGGAACCGTGGCGCCTGGCGCCACGATGGACGTCTCCGTCGATCTGACCGCGCCAGGTTCACCGGGAACGTACAAGGGTTACTGGAAACTGCGCAACGGATCGGGTGTGAATTTCGGCATCGGAACGAGCGGCACGAATCCCTTCTGGGTCGAAATCGAGGTCGTTCCCAACACCACCACGGTCACCCTGCCGATGAAAGAAATGGAAAGCGGACAGGTGGAATCCACCGGCTCAACCGGATTTGGAAGGTATGTGGGTGACAGCCACACGAATACATCCACACAAGCATTCGTCAGCTTCGATATCAGTGCGATACCGTCGGACGCCATCATCACCAAGGTTACGACGAAGGTCAGCAGCTACAATAAAACCGGAGATCCCTTTGGTGACCTGGGCGCATTATTCATCTTCAAGGATGATTACGGCAGCCTGGACGCAAGCGACTACGTCGGAAGTGTTCCGGGGAGCGGCCGGCTGATGTCCTGGTCTTCGACATCGAGCCTGGGAACCGAAACCGCCGACAACGATATGGTCAATGCACTGCAGAGCAAAGTGGGCAGCAGTCGCTTTAAAGTGCGATTCCAATTCGCCGATGACACAAATGGTGATCACGGCGCAGACTATCTGGAACTGGTCACGATTGTGATCAAGGTAACTTACTACACACCATAATTACCTGGCGTCAGGATGCTGATCCCCGTCGAACTGATTCTCGGCGGGGATTTTCCATGCTGCTCAAGAAAATTCTGAGCGCCAGATTAAGCGAACGCCACTTGTCAAAATTGGCGGCTCACAGTAGCATCCTGATACTGATTGCCGGCTTTGAATGATCATATTCTTAGCGGGTACACGGAGAAGAAGATATCAAAACGAAGGAGACACCAAGATGAGCCTTCTGACTCGGATAAAAACTTCAACACTCGTCTTTATTCTTGCGGCCGGTTTGATTCTTTCGGCCTGTAATTTCCCCGGCATGGGCGCTACCCCGGATCTGTTCGCCACATCGGCCGCACAGACGGTGTCCGCCCGTCTCACCCAACCGGTGGAACCCGGCAGCGTGGAAACGACAGAACCTCCGCCGCCTGTGATCGCCACGACCGAAGCGCCGCCGACGGAGGAGCCCCCCACGCCGACCAAAACGCTGACACCCACGGTCACGAATACCACCATCCCCTGCGACCGCGCCGCCTTCGTTACGGACGTCACCGTACCCGACGGGGAGGAATTTGAACCGAACGAGAACTTCACCAAGACCTGGCGCCTGAAGAACGATGGCTCCTGCACCTGGACCTCCAGCTATGCACTCATTTTCGACAGCGGTGATTCGATGGGAGGGCCCGCTTCCAAACAGCTCACCAGTGGAACCGTGGCGCCTGGTGCGACCATGGACGTCTCCGTCGATCTGACCGCGCCGAGCTCTCCGGGCACCTACAAAGGCTACTGGAAATTGCGCAACGGATCGGGAGTGAACTTCGGCATCGGCGCAGGAGGCACAAATCCCTTCTGGGTCGAAATCAAGGTCGTTCCCAACACGACAACGAAAACCGTTCCCCTCGTCGTCGGCGAAAGTGGGCAGGTGACCAAAGGCGGCTTCGTATTCGGAAACAAAATCGCCGGAGACAACGTAAGCAACGATTCCTCCCAGGCCTTCCTGAGTTTCAATATCACCGGAATCCCGGCGGACGCCGTCATCACGGAAGTCGTGATCGACCTCGGCGATTTCACCGTGAGCGGAACGCCGTTCTCGGCGCTCGGGGCGCTCTTCATCTTCAAGGACGATTACGGCAGCCTGGACGCCTCCGATTTCGTCAGCAGCACACCCTCTTCCGGCCGGCTTATTTCCTGGAGCTCAAACTCGAGCCTGGGAAATGCCGTCTCGGATGCCGACATGGTCAATGCCCTCCAGACCAAGGTGGGGTCGAGTCGTTTCAAGCTGCGTCTGCAGTTCAACAAACAGACCGATAATGACAATGGAAACGATTACCTGACTTTCAACACGGTAATCCTCAAAGTCACCTACTACACGCCCTGACGCTGCGCAGCGGATAGATGTGAAAAATCCCCGCGAAGTTCGAAGACTCGCGGGGATTTTCGCTCTTTATCGAGGTATATTTTGTGCAGATGCTTGCCGCATTCCAGCGGTTGAATTGGCAGATTCAAAGCACGCGTGATAGATTCAAGCTATGGTTGCGAATGTACTCGTTGTTGAAGAGATGGAAGAATTCGGGTCTTTGATCCGCAATGCGCTGGAAGAAACCGGGCGGTATCAGGTGTCGCTGGCGATGAACGCAGACGAGGCGATCGAACTCGGAGATCGGGAGAATATCCACTTGCTGATTATCGACTTCGATCTCTCCGAAGCCGATGCGCCGGCCTGTATTCAACGCATCCAATCCACCAATCCGGACATGGCCATCATCGCCATTCCGCCCAACAACGACCCGCACGATCCTGCATTGTCGAATCTTCCAATCCGCGGCATGCTGACGAAGCCCTTTTACCTTCCTGAACTCAACGAAATCGTCTCCGCAGCGATTGATCTGCCGACGCAGCCTGTGGCAACGGAACAGATCCAAGAATCCCTCCCACAGGAAGCCCCCTTCATCGAGGTCATGGACACGCCGGCACCCTGGGCGGACGACGCGGATCGAACCACGCAGTACCTCGCCAGGATATGTGACGAAACGTCGGCCGAAGCGGTGATCCTCTTGCACCACGGCCGGCAATGGGCACAAACGGGTGGGATAACTGCGGATCAAGCCCAGGGACTCGCAGAAAAGATTGCTGAAATCGGAGTCGGCTCGGGCGCCCGCGGAGCCATTACCACTCTGACTCGCCTGCCGGGCACACAACGGGACTGCATCCTCTATGCCAACGGTTTGATGCCGAATTGGATTTTGGCGCTGATCTATCCCTCCGGCACGTCCTTCGGGATCATCCGCCGCCAGGCCAGACACGCCGCAGATAGACTCAAATACACCGATCTGTCCGGCCACGAGGAAGAACTGCCTCCTATAAAGGTATCCGCACCCGATACCGCACCGATTTCCACTCGAGCCGAAGAAGACATATCGTTCGATGAAATCTTCGATGCGGAACCGGAGACTCAAGAGATGCCGTTTTTCGAAGATCTCGACCTGCCTTCCATAAAGAAATCCGCACCCGATACCGCACCAGTTTCCGCTCGAGACGAAGAAGAGACATCGTTCGACGAAATCTTCGATGCGGAACCGGAGGCCCAAGAGATGCCGTTTTTCGACGATCTCGACCTGCCCCCTCCGGAACCCGACGAAGCACCCGCAGAAATCGAAGAGCACCGGATTGAAGAAGCAGACACCGTCGCAGCGATCCCTGGGGATTGGGTGCCCGACAAACCCAAACCCGAATCCCACCTGCCCTTTCTCGACGAGGACGCCTTCCCGGATTCGGACTCCACCCCGGATGCACAGGAACCAATCCCGCTGCCCGACGCGGAGTACTACCTTCCCGTAACTGCGGTGCTTGTACCCCGATTCCCGGAGCACCGCCTGACGGGCGCTCTTGCGGAAAATCTGCAGCAATGGGTGATTCGTCTCTGCCTGGCGTGGGATTGGCGTGCGGATGAAGTGTCGATCGAACCCGATTATCTCTGTCTGACGATGAGCATTTCCCAGGAGACTGCGCCATCGAATGCGGTATTCCGGCTTCGCGACGATCTTTCACAGCGAATACTCAGCGCGTTTCCGGAATTTGTGGACGACCTGCCCTCTCGACGATTTTGGGCTCGCAGCTACCTGCTGATCACCGGTGGATCACCGCCGACGGAACGGCTGCATGCCTTCGTCGAAGCCACCCGCAAGGCCCAGGGCATCGAAATCTGACTCCCTGTTTCCCCCACGAATTGCGCCTGGTGCTACAATTTAATACCTCACCGATTATTCCAAGGGAGCGTCCAGGATGACTACCCAACCTCGCTTATTTCTCATCGATGGCCATGCACTCGCATACCGCACCTACTTTGCACTGACGCGTGCAGGCGATCCCTCCCGCTGGATAACCAAATCCGGCGAGCCGACGGCCGGGACGTACGGCTTCGTCTCCGTGCTGCTCTCGCTCCTCGAGCGTGAGAAACCGGAGTATCTCGCCGTCTCCTTCGATACCGGCCGCACGTTCCGCGACGATCTGTTTGCTGAGTACAAGGCCACCCGAGAGAAGATGCCCGACGATCTTCGCCTGCAGATCAAACGCATCCGTGAGATTATCGCGGCCTTCGGAATCCCCATTCTCGAAGCCGAAGGATACGAAGCCGATGACGTGCTCGGCACTGTGGCCCGACAAGCGTCAGCGCAGGGCGTCCATACCATCATCGTCACCGGTGACCGTGATCTCCTGCAGCTTGCCACCGACGACGTGACCATTCAATTATCCGGCCAGAAGCTTTCCGAAGCGACCGACTACGGGCCGGAACAGGTTCGCGAACGCTACGATCTCGATCCCGGGCAGCTGGTCGACCTGAAAGCCCTCGTCGGTGACAGCAGCGACAACATCCCGGGCGTGCGCGGCGTGGGTGAGAAAACGGCCACATCGCTGCTCCAAAAATACCATACCCTGGATAACATCTTCGCCAACCTGGCGGAGGTTCAGTCCCGTTTCCGTAACAAATTGGAGCAAGGCCGCGATGATGCCTATCTGAGCAAGAAGTTGGGCCAAATCGAAACGGACGTGCCCATCGAGTTCAATCTCGAGTCATGCCGCGCGCAAGCCTACAACCGGGATGAAATCGTCGACATTTTTCGGGAACTCGAATTCCGCACTTTACTCAACCGCATCCAAATCGACGAAGAAAGCGGCGAACACCAGATGAGTCTTTTCGTCAGCGATCAGCAGGGCGGTAGCGCAGGATCCCGGACCGTACACATCGTCGACGATGCTGAAAAACTCAAAAATCTGATCCAGCGCCTCGAAGCGGCTGAACGCGTTGCTTTCGACGTCGAAACGACCAGCACAGATGAGATGCAGGCCGATCTCGTCGGAATATCGCTCGCCACCCAACCCGAAGAGGGGTATTACATTCCCGTCGGGCACGTCGCTGCCCAAGCCGGAGCGCAACTGCCGTTGGAAACGGTCATCGAAGCCCTGCGTGGTCCCCTGACCGATTCCGGCAAACCCAAGGTGGGACACAATCTGAAGTACGATTACACCCTTCTCGCTCGCAGCGGGCTTCGTGCTTCGCCGCTCGCATTCGATACCATGCTGGCCGAGTGGCTCTGCGATCCCGCTTCCCGCAGCCTGGGGCTGAAAAATCTGGCCTGGATCCGCCTGGGCGTGGAGATGACGGAGATCGAAACGTTAATCGGCCGTGGAAAGAATCAACGTTCCATGGCCGAGGTGCCCATTGCAGAAGTCGCGCCGTACGCCGCTGCGGACGCCGAGATCTGTCTGCGCCTCCTGCCGATCCTCGAGAAGGAACTAAAAGAGAAGAACCAGACGAAATTGTTCCAAGAGCTTGAAATGCCGTTGATTCCCATCCTGGCACAAATGGAGATGACGGGGATCAGCCTGGACATCGAATTCTTACGTCAGCTTTCCAGAGAACTGCAGGAGCGTATGGCGAAGATCGAAACCAAGATCTTCGAAGAAGCCGGCAGTCAATTCAACGTCAATTCGACGCAGCAGTTGTCGGCTGTGCTTTTCGAGGATTTGAAGCTCGCCCCGCCCGATCGCGCCCGCCGCACGGCTTCCGGTCATTACTCTACCGCCGCCTCGGTGCTTGAAGAACTGCGTGAAGCACATCCAATCGTAGATGACATACTCGCCTACCGCGAGATCGCAAAGATAAAATCCACCTACGCCGACGCCCTGCCCCAGGAAGTCAATCCACGAACGGGCCGCGTACACACGTCCTTCAATCAAACCGGTTCGGTGACCGGCCGATTGGCATCATCGAACCCCAATTTGCAAAACATACCGGTGCGCACCGAAATCGGTCGTGAAATCCGCCGGGCCTTTATCGCAGACAGCGGCCACACTTTGCTCAGTGTGGACTACTCTCAAATCGAACTGCGCATCGTCGCCCACATATCCGAAGATGAAGCGATGCTGCAAGCCTTCCGAGACGATCAAGACATCCACAGCGCCACCGCAGCGGCGATCTTTGGCGTCAAACCTGCAGACGTAACGCCGAATCTGCGCAGACGGGCGAAAGCGATCAATTTTGGCCTGATCTACGGGATGAGTCCCTTCGGGCTGACCCGTTCCACGGATTTGACCCTCGCGGAAGCCGAAAACTTCGTCAAGGCATATTTCGATCGATTCCCTGGCGTGCAGCGATACCTGGAGCAGATTCGACAACAGGCCTCTCAGGTCGGCTACGTTTCCACACTGCTGGGTCGACGGCGATACTTCCCGCAGTTGGTCGCGGGGTCCGCCGTTTCAGAACAGGCTCGCGCCCGGGCGATGCGCGAGGCGATCAACGCCCCGATCCAGGGCACGGCCTCCGACATCATCAAAATCGCCATGATACGCCTCCCGCAAGCACTGGCCGAGGAGAAATCAAAAGCCGACATGCTGATCCAGGTTCACGACGAATTGGTTCTCGAATGTCCGCAAAGCGAACTGACCAAAACCACCGCCGTCGTTCAGAAGATCATGCAAGGCGCATTCGATCTTCGTGTGCCATTGAAGACCGATGCCAAAGCAGGCGTGACCTGGGCGAGCATGAAACCCGTAGATTGATGCCAACGGAGACGAATGACAGCAGGATTGGCATATATTTCGTCAGGTTGTTCAGCGACCGATGATGACTTATGCTATACTCGCCTCGCCTAGAATTTTTTAGTCAGGTGAAGATCGTCGAATGACTGACCAGTCAAACCTTTTTGAAGAATCGATGCGCCTTGGGCACTCTGCTGCCTGGGACCTCAAGTGGGACCGGGCAATCGAGTTCTACCGCAAGGCATTGGTGCAGCTGCCGGAAGATCCTGGTGCGCTCACCAGTTTGGGGTTGGCGCTGCTGGAGACCGAGCAGTACAAGGAAGCGCTTTCGGTCTACCATAAGGCCGCGAAGGTCACCCCCAACGACCCGATCCCGCTCGAACGCTGCGCAGAGATCTTCGAACGCCTGGGGCAAATTAGCGACGCCGTCATGCAGCGCAATGCTGCGGCGCAGCGCTACCTGGCCCGAAAGGACGCTCAGAAGGCCATCGATAACTGGATTCACATCGCACGCCTGACACCGGACGATTTGCACACGCGCTCCACCTTGGCCCTCACTTACGAACGGACCGGAAATGCCCGCCAGGCGGTGTACGAATACATCAACGTGGCGTCCATATTGCAAAGAGCGGGGAACACCGAGCGGGCCATAGAAGCCGTACAGCGTGCTTTACGCCTCGTCCCCGGGCATCCTGAGGCGGGTAAAGCCTTGCGTGCGCTCAAGGTCGGCGAAACCTTGGCGCCGCCCTCGCAGCCGCGCGGCGCGACCGCGCCGCTGCGGATGGCCAAGGTCCAGGAATACATCAACGCGGAAGCCGTGGAGACGGAAGTAGACGACGATGATGTGGCAGATCCCGAAGTCGCGGCGCAGCGCGATGCACTCAAGATTTTGGCCGGTCTGCTGTTCGATGAACCAAGTGGGGACGATGAAGATGATCTCGATCAGGCGGACACTTCATCCGGACTTTCCGCCCTCGCTGGAGGGTTGAGTCTTTCGGGCCGTAAATCCGTCGGGCAACCCCAGATGTATCGTTATCTCGGGCAGGCGATCGATCTGCAAACACGTGGGAAAGACAAAGAAGCCATCAAGGAATACGAACGTGCGATTAAAGCTGGATTGGACCATCGGGCGGCGCACTACAACGTAGGTATTCTGCTCAAGAAGGCCGAAGATTACCAGGCCGCTAAAAAGCATCTTGCCGCCGCGTTGGGTTACGAAGATTTAGATCTGGGCACCAACCTCGCCCTCGGTCGGATCGCGCGCACGGAGAAAGACCTGCCCGAAGCTGCCAGGTACCTGCTGCAAGCCCTGCGAATCGCCGATTCGCTGTCCGTCGATTCCAGTCAATCGGCGTCCCTGAATCAGTTTTACGACGCCATGCTCGTTTCCCAGGAAGAAGGCAACGAAGAAGAACTGGCTCGTATCGTTGAGAGCACGCTCAACTTTCTCAGCGGTCCGGATTGGATGCGTCGGCTTCGTCAGGCACGCATGCAATTGGAAAGCGAGGGTGCGGAAAGCTCGGCCGTCGTTCCGATCGCCGAGATGCTCGCCGTGGGCGGAACGGACCGCGTGCTTCAATCCCTGGGCCGAATCGACGACCTTCTCGTCCGTGAATTGTTCGCCGCGGCCATGGAAGAAGCGATGCTGACGCTCGATCACGCACCTTCCTATCTTGCGCTGCACATGCGCATGGCTGAAATCATGATCCGCAGCGGCCGTCGGGAAGCCGGCTTGGAAAAAATGGGGATCGTCGCCGAAACGCATCGCGTGCGTGGTGAAATTCCCCAGGCCGCAGATGTCTACGCCAAGATCATCCGCGAGGCCCCGGTCAACATCCCGGCCAGAAACCGACTGATCGAACTCTTCGTCCAGCAAGATCGACACAAAGAGGCGCTGGAACACTACATCGATCTGGCGGACATCTATATGCAAATGGCAGAACTGGACTCGGCCAGAAAAGCCCTGGCATCAGCGCTCAGCCTGGCGCAGGACAGTTCTGTCGACCGAGAGTGGTCCGTAAAGATATTACGGGAAATGGGCGACATCGACCTTTCTCGTCTGGATTGGCGGCGTGCATTGCGCGTCTATTCCCAGATCCGCACCCTGGATCCAAGCGACGAGAAGGCGCGTACGAACGTGATCGATCTGAATTTACGTCTCGCGCAGGATGAACAAGCCGCTCAGGAATTGGATGGTTATCTCGAGTATCTCGTTCAGCACGATCGCGGTCAAAACGCCTTGACTTTCATTGAAGACCTGGCGCGAGAGCACTCCGGGAAAAGCATTCTGCACGAGCGTCTTGCCGAAGCTTACCTCGCCGCCGGCCGCAAAGCCGATGCAATCGCACAATTCGATGCACTGGGTGAGATCCTCCTCGACGCCGGGCGTAACGGCGAAGCAATTCGAATCATCGAAAGAATCATCACTCTCCAACCCCCCGACATCGAAGGGTATCAAGAATTGCTCACCAATTTGAGGAACGCCTGACGATCGATGGAGGGAAAGCAAAATAGGTTTCGAACGTGACGGATCTCATAAACGAGCTGGAATTATTCATACTTCGCTTCAACTGGCTGAGCTTGATCGATATCTTGCTCGTCACCGTGGTGATGTATTTGCTCCTGCGGCTCATGCGGGGCACGCGAGCGGAAGTCTTGCTGCGCGGGGTGATCCTGCTCACCCTCGGCATTGCTTTGATCACACTGGTGCTCGACCTTCCAGCTTTCTCGTGGCTGCTGCAAACGTCTTTGCCGGCGCTGATCGTTGCGATTCCGGTGATCTTTGCCCCCGAAATCCGCCGTGCGCTGGAACAATTGGGAAGAGCAGGAAATTTCTTCATTCTGGGAACACAACCCAGCGCAATCGAAAACATGATCGACATCGTCTGTGGCACTGCCCAGCGGCTTGCGGAACGCAGATTTGGTGCATTGATCGTTATTGAAAGAGAAGTGCGGCTGGATGAATACGTCGAAACCGGAATTTCCCTCGACGCGCAATTGACGCCCGAACTTCTGCTGCAGCTCTTTTTTCACAACACCCCACTGCACGACGGCGCAGTGATCATCCGGAACGGCAGACTCGTCGCAGCAGCATGTGTGATGCCGCTCTCCTCCAGCGGCACACTTTCGAGATCGCCGGCGCACCACTTCGGCCTGCGCCATCGTGCTGCGCTGGGCATCAGCGAGGTCAGCGACTCGGTGTCCGTCGTCGTGTCGGAAGAGACGGGATCAATCTCGATCACCCACAACGGACGCATGATCCGCCGCCTGGACCAGAATCGCCTGCGCAACATTCTGACCGCCTTTTTCCAACCGCGTACGACCAGCCGGCTCCCCGAGTGGCTCGACCAATTGCTTTTGCGGTTCCAACATGCAAGCAGCGAAGCCCAGGGAGACTGAAGCCTTCCATGTTGACTTGGTTCAGGGAGAACTTCGGAACCCTTCTGCTTTCGCTGATCCTGGCTGTCATGGTCTGGTTCATTGCCGTCAATGAGGATGATCCCCGCGTAGAACACCCGCTTTCCAATCCGGTCGACATTCAATTTACCGGCGTACCGGATGGCTTTCTGATCACCAACCCGTCCGCAACGCAAGCCAGCGTTACGCTCCTGACGACCCAATCGATCTGGAACGAACTGTCGGATGCGGACATCCGCGTGGTGGCGGATATGTCAGGGTTGGAGCAAGGCACGTACAAAGTACCGCTCCAGGCAAAGCTCACGCGACGATTGGTCAAAGTAACTGAGATCGCACCGGAATCCGTGATCGTCACCCTGGAAGTAAAAGAAACGAAAACACTGCCGGTCCAGGTCGTGACTCTCGGCAGTCCGGCGTTGAGCTATACCGCCGAAGACCCGGTCGCCGAGCCTCGAAACGCAACCATCGTCGGACCCGCCTCCGCGGTAGCGCGCGTGGTCGAATTACGAGCTGCACTCAACCTGACCAACCGCCAGGAAAGCCTGGATCAACTGGTGACTCTCAACGCCATGGACGAAAACGGGCTCGAGGTAAACGGCATCCAGATCTCCCCCGAAACCGTGCGCGTGCAGATCCAGATCACGCAACAGCCCAACTACCGCCTCGTCTCCGTCATACCCAAGATCGAGGGGCAGGACGAATTGGTGGAAGCCGGCTACCTGGTAACCGAGGTCACCGTTACGCCTCAATGGGTGACGATCTTTTCCTCCGATCCCCAGGCATTCGAAGACCTGCCGGGCTACATCGAAACCGTTCCACTGGACTTGTCCGGCGCCGTGGACGATGTCGAGCAGCAACTGCAGCTCGATCTCCCGCCCGGCTTTTCCCTGGCGTTTGAGCAGAGCGTGACCGTCAAAGTCGACATCGAACCCCGCACAAACTCGATCACCATCAACCGTCCGTTGGACGTGCGCGGGGTCGGTACCGACCTCTACGCCCTGCTCTCTCCCGATGAAGTCTCCATCATTCTCACGGGTCCGGCGGCGCTGCTCAACACGCTGCAGCCGGAAGAGATCATCGTGGTCGTCGATGTAACCGGTTTAGAACCCGGAACGTACCAGATCACGCCGCAAATCATCGGGATTCCCGAGATTATCGACGCCAGCGGCCCCATCCCGGCCACCATTCAAGTCACGATCAGCGCCACTCCGCTGCCGACCCCCACCTCAGAATCATGAGTGCCGATGTCCAAACCTGTCGTTGCAATCGTCGGACGCCCGAACGTCGGTAAGTCCACCCTGTTCAATCGCCTCGCAGGCGAACGCCTGGCCGTCGTGGACGACAGGCCCGGCACCACGCGCGATCGTCTCGTCGCCGAAGCGGAATGGCGCGGCATCACTTTCGACATCGTCGATACCGGCGGGATCGATCCGACGGACATCCGCAGAAGCGAACCCTTGTCTCTGGACTCCGCAGACTTTATCGAACAGATTCGTACCCAGGCCGAACTGGCCATGCGAGATGCAGATGCCATCCTGTTCATCGTGGATGTCGAAAGCGGGGTAACGCCGGCGGACGTGGAAGTGGCAGAGAGGCTGCGGAAACAGCAGGGCCTGCAGCGCGAGACCCGGCAACCACCAATCCTGCTCGTGGTCAATCGCTGCGACAACGAACAACGGCGTGCCCGGGCGCACGAATTCTATGAACTCGGCATGGGCGATCCGATACCGATTTCCGCCCTGCACGGCAGCGGCACCGGCGATATGCTGGACCTGCTCGTGGAGGCCCTGCAGTTCGAAGGCGCACTCGAGGACGATGAAGATACCACGATCAAGATCGCCATCATTGGTCGCCCCAACGTGGGGAAATCCAGTCTGTTGAATCGTCTGCTGGGGGAGGAACGGGTGATTGTGTCCCCTCTACCAGGGACTACCCGCGACGCCATCGATACCCGGCTCATCTACCGCGGCACACCCCTGACATTGATCGACACGGCGGGGATTCGACGCAGGGGCCGCATTCAATCCGGCGTGGAGCGGTATTCCGTCCTGCGCGCCCTGAAGGCCATCGATCGCGCGGACGTCGTCCTGCTGCTCGTCGACGCCACGGAAAGCGTCATCGCGCAAGACACGCACATCGCGGGCATGGCGATCGAAAAAGCGAAGAGCGTCGTCGTGATCGTCAACAAGTGGGACGCGGTAGACAAAGATTCACACACCATGGCCGCCTTCACGGAACACCTTCGGCAGGCGTTGAATTTCATGGACTACGTCCCGGTCCTCTTCATTTCCGCCAAGACGGGTCTGCGCGTCGGACAGGTGATTTCCACGGCTTTGCAGGTGCAGGAAGAGCGGCTGCGGCGCATACCGACCGGTCAATTGAATCGTCTGTTGAGACAAGCGCTCCACGATTTCCCGCCGCCGGCCAGAAAAGGCAAACGTCTGCGTATTCGCTATGCATCGCAGGTGCGCACCGATCCGCCCACGTTTCTTTTCCACGTCAACGATCCCGAGTTGGTCCATTTCAGCTACGTGCGATATCTCGAAAATTGCATCCGCACGGAGTACCATTTTCTGGGAACGCCGCTGCGTCTTTCCTTTCGAAAACAAGCCTGAAGGATCGTTACCCTGCGCCTCGCGACTCCCCGAAATGTAGGCGCCCTCGATGATGATATAATTTGTTGCGATGTCGAACCCTTACTCGTACGACCACGAAGCCGAGTTGCAGGCACCTGCCCCGGAAAAGCCACAGAACCGGATCATCCGCTACTTCGGTGAGTTTTTACAGACGGCCTTGATCGCCCTGCTGCTATTTCTGGCCGTCAATCTCATCACGGCGCGCATTCGCGTCGAAGGCATCAGCATGGAACCGAGCCTCCACGACGGTCAATTCGTGGTCGTAAACCGGCTGGCGTATCGTTGGCAGGAACCCATCCGCGGAGACATCATCGTCTTCTACTTCCCTCAAAATCCCTCACGACGATTCATCAAACGTGTGATCGGCTTGCCCGGAGATACGATCGACGTTCAATCCGGCCATGTGTATGTCAACGACGTTCTGTTGGAAGAACCCTATATCGCCGCACCGGCGAACTTCTCCGGCGAGTGGCTCGTCGGCCGCAACGAGGTCTTCGTTCTCGGAGACAACCGCAATAACTCTTCTGATTCCCCGGATTGGGGCGGATTGCCCATCAACGAAATCATCGGAAAAGCTATTTTCGTTTATTGGCCGCTGGACACCGTCGGACTGATCCCGCATTACAATCTCGTAGGGGCTGCCGAAGAGTAATAATGGTCACTCGCCTGAACCCCGTACGTTGTGCTAAAATCGAAACACAGAAACACCAAGTGATTTGCCCCAAATGGGAATCTCAGTGCATAATTCAGCAGCATTGATTTCTACCCGTTAAGGACAGGTAGATTGGTGGTATCTCCGACTCTGGAATGGAATACATCTTCGATGAAGCTGTTTAGCGCCAAATCCACCGGAACGGGACGATGAGGATGAGAGATTTTGTGTCCTAGGACACATCTCAAAGGACATTCACATGTCTGAAGCGCAAGAAAAAGCGGCATCCCCACGTGTATTGGTGATCGCGGATGTCGAAAGCAATGCAGAAGCGCTCATTGATCGTGTCTTTCGCCCTGCCGGGATTCAGGCTTCGACCTCAAACACGGATGGTCCACCACCGGACATCCTGGTTCTCGACATCACCCAACTACGCGGAGATCCACTGGCGAACTTACGCAACATGCGTGCGCAAGGTGAAGAAGCGCCCGCCATCGTACTCGCGGCTCACTTCCCCCATTCCCGCATACGAGACATGTTCCGTCTCGGTGTGAATGACTTTTTACTCAAACCCTACCGGTCGGAAGTACTATGTCAAGCCATCCACGACATGGGTGAAAGCCGTTCGATCGAAGCAAACACCAAGATACTGGCGCGAAGGCTGGAGGGGATGCGCGAGCAATTCCGACGGCGATCGGAGGAAATTCGCCTTCTAACCGAGATCGGCCGCGTGGTCGTCAGCCTTGGCGACCTGGATTCCATTCTTCGCCGCGTCGTGGAAGCAGCCGCCTTTGTAACCGACGCCGAGGAAGCCAACATCTACCTGGCCGAACCTGGCACCAAAGAGTTGGTGCTGCGCGCTACGAAGAGCCTCAACGAACGGCATGCAACATTGCAGCGCTTGCGTGTCGAGGACACGTTGACGGGAGAAGTGTTCACGACCGGGGAGCCGATGCTGCGCCAGCCTTCCCTGGAAGGTGGGGCGATCAAGGTTCAAACGGGTTTCATGGTGCAATCACTCGTAAAGGTTCCCATCCGGGCGCGGAACAGCATCGTCGGCGTGCTGGGCATATACAACGGCATCACCCCGCGCCGATTTAGTCAGCATCACCTTACCTTGTTGATGGCGCTCGGTCACTGGACGGGCGTGGCGCTGGAATACGCCAACTTGATGCGCGTGGCGGAAAACCCGGCAGCACCCAACCAAACCCTCACAGCCGTTCCCAACGATCTGATCGAAGGACTCGATGAGTGTATTCAAATCATCGAACCGATGATCAACGGCGCAACGGAAGCATCGAGTAGAGAACAGCGGCGCAACTTGAACGAACTCCACAGGCATCTACTCATGCTGCGTGCCATGCCCATGGCGACGCTCGACGTCGAAGAAGCACAAGAAATGGTCGACTTACCCGGTATTATGGAGCAGGTACTCCGGGAAATGCGGCGTCCGGCAGCACGCAGAGGTCTGGAGATAATCATCGACGAAAGCCCCCCACTGCCTCTTTTTCGCGGCGATAGCAACCGCACCCATCGCATCATCCAAACGCTCGTCGCAGCTGCGATCCGGCGAACGTCGCGCGGCCGCATCGTTCTCGAAGCCCATCGTGTCGAAATGCTCCGAGGCCGCAGTACCAGCATTCCCATCCCGAGGCACATCCAACTCAACGATGGGTTGTGGGCCATCGTGAGAATTTCGGATACGAGTCCCGGTCTCTCGCCGGATACGGTTCACGCGCTGACGAAAGAAGAAATCGATCCGTCCGCCGGACAGATCGGACCGGGGCTTTCTTTAGGTGAGATTCGTATGATGCTTGAAAGCATGAACGGAAGATTGTGGTACGAACACACACCCGCAAGCACCAGCATCGTCTTCTCCCTTCCAATAACCTGATCGGAGCGGGATCATGAATGGAAAACCAACGTCGGTCGAAGTCTACACCGAAACGCACAGAATACTGGGAAGGGTCCAGGCAGGACCCACAGGACTGTTCAGCTACATCAACATTCCAACGCGCTCCTACATCGAGATGGAAGGTGCGCATCTTTCGCGCCTGCACCAACCCTCCAAGTTGATCGCCCGCCACCCTACGCTGTGGCTGGTGAAGAGCGAAGTGGTGGTCATTCTACTCAGCAGCCGCTCCGAACTCGGCGCAGCGAGCTTCGCTCGAGGGGGGTATACGAGTAAAATTCCGCATTGGGTACGCATTCTCATGGGGGGCTACGAAATGCGTGGCATGGTGGAAACTTCAGGCAAATTCAACTTCGGTTCGATCATGTTCGAGGGCGATTCGTTGTTCATCCCCATCTACCACACAGATTTCAACGCAATCCTCTTCCCCGCAGTCCGGACCCGTTCTCCCGTCGGTCTGATCAATCGCAAGATGGTCGATGGGATCGCCTTGCTGCCCAAAGAAGAAATCCCCCAGCCGAAGGACGACGCCGGATAATCCGCAAGTCTGCGACTCGGGCGATGGATTTACGCCGGACATCCGGGCACGGACGTCCCTAAGCGTTCTATTTCGGAATCATACGGGTGAGCTGACGATCGATCGGGCTCGAGTTACATCGACTCTTTTACGATCTTCACCCCGGCGCTCGCACCGATTCTCGTTGCCCCGGCAGCGATCATTTGCTGTGCCTGCGCGTACGTGTGAATCCCGCCTGCGGCTTTCACGCCGATATCAGGTCCCACGACGTGGCGCATCAATGCCACGTCTTCGATGCTCGCTCCACCAGGGCCGAAACCCGTCGAGGTTTTGACAAAATCCGCCCCTGCATCCACTGCAGTCTGACAGGCAGTTTCCTTCTCTTCGTCCGTGAGCAACGCGGCTTCGATAATCACCTTGAGGATGGCTTCACCTTGGTGACAGGTATCTGCTACTTTGGCCATATCCTCCCGCACTACATCCATCTGGTCCGATTTTAACGCACCGATGTTCATCACCATATCTACTTCGCTCGCCCCGTCCCGCAGCACCCGCTGCGTCTCGAAGACCTTGACTTCCGTAAGCGTGGCGCCCAGTGGGAAACCTACGACCGAACACACCAGGCTGTCTGTCCCACCGAGCAGCTGCGCGCACAGTTTTACATAGTAGGGGTTCACGCATACTGTATAGAATTTGTATTCCACGGCCTCGTCACAAAGCTGGCGGATTTGGTCCTCGCTGGCATCCGCTTTGAGCAGCGTATGGTCGATGAGGCGGTTGATAGGCACCTGGGTTGATTCTTTATTCGTCACAACACTACCCTCCATTCGTTGGCAATGGGAAGAATGCGCTTCTGTTTTCGATTCTCAATGGTTATTCTATGCCGTACGACCCTTTCCAGGCAAGCATGCCGGTCCGGTTCGAACGGCTTGCGGCGCCTCTCCCGACAGCAAACGGGAGTTAATCAAAACAGATTGGGAGTCTGAAGGATGCGTTTTTGGTTTCGGCGCGGTTTTAAGTTATCATGCGGTTGACAAAATGAATCCAGGGGGATGCAATGAGATTGTTCTCTTTCAGCATGGCTTGGCTGGCCGGAATCGGCATCAGCCGGGCCGTATCGATTGATTCCACAGAGTGGTCAATACTTGCGGGGATTTCGCTGGCCGCGTTGCTTCTCTTCCGCCGCAATCCGCTTTCCCAAGTCATGTTTTCGCTCAGCTTGTTTTTCTCACTGGGAGGGTTGCGGTACGTAACGTCCCTCCCCAGGATCGATGCGAACCACGTCGCCAGCCACAACGATCGCGGATTGCCTGTCACGATCGAAGGCATCATCGTCGCCTCACCCGACCTGCGCGATACGTACACGGGTTTGAAAATCGAAGCCCAAAGAATCCAAACCTTGGACGGCGAACAGACCCGGGTGATATCGGGCAGACTCCTGGCGTACGTGTCTCCGTTCGAGGAATACAGCTACGGGGACAGCGTTCGCCTGACCGGATTCGTCGAGACACCTCCCGTCTTCGAAACGTTTTCCTATCGAGAATACCTCGCCCGGCAGGGAATTCACAGCCTGATGCAAGATCCCGTGATCGCCATATTGGAAAAGAGAGTGGGTCATCCCCTGCTTCAAAGCGTATACGATTTCCGCGGGCGCGCATTGGAAATCGTGCAGAAGATCTTTCCCGATCCGGAAGCGTCCCTGCTCGCCGGAATACTGCTGGGCATCGAAAGCGGCATCTCACCCGAAGTACGTACGGCGTTCGACAAGACCGGCACGACGCACATCATCGCCATATCCGGATTCAACATCACCATCATCAGCGCCCTCTTCATTTCACTGTTCGGACGCTGGCTGGGCGTTCGTCGGGGCGCCGTCGCAGCCGGGTTGGCGATTTGCTTGTATACCATCTTCGTCGGCGCAGACGCAGCCGTGGTGCGTGCGGCCATCATGGGCGGCTTCGTCCTGTTGGCGAACCGCATCGGCCGGCAGACGCACGGCATGGCCTCCCTGGGAGGCGCAGCGATCTTGATGAGCATCATCAACCCGAGCGTGCTCTGGGACGTGGGATTTCAACTGTCTTTTGCGGCCACGTTGGGCCTCATCCTTTACGCCGAACCCCTTCAGAATTGGTTCGTACGCACAGCCAGCAGATGGGTGGAGGAAAGCCTCGCAGAACGCCTCGCCGGACCCATCGGTGAATACATTCTCTTCACCCTGGCTGCACAGCTCACCACGCTGCCCCTGATCGCATACTATTTCCGCCGCATCTCGCTCGCCTCGTTCCTCACCAATCCCGTGATCTTGCCGGTCCAACCCGCGGTGATGATCCTGGCGGGATTGGCCACCCTGGCGGGCTGCTTGTGGCTTCCGTTGGGGAACGTCCTCGCCTGGGGCGCGTGGCCTTTCGCGGCGTTTACCATTCGAACGGTCGACTATTTCTCCCGTTGGAACGCAGCCAGCTTTTCCCTGGGCCCCGTTTCGTTCTTCGTCGTCGCAGGATTCTATCTGGTTCTCTTCACCCTCACCGCGAACCTTCGAATTCCGGCGGAACGCCATCCCCGCCTGGCGTGCGTGCGCACGCGTTTGGAATCGCTGCGACTATCGAAAACTGCGACGCTGGCTGCGCTGGCCGTGCTGGCCGGGTTCACCTGGCGCGGCGTCGTCGACCGATCCGACGGACGTTTGCACCTCACCATGCTCGACACGGCTGGCGGCGACGCCATACTGATCCAGACCCCCACAGGGAGGCACGTCCTCGTCGACGGCGGCAGCAGTACGATGCGTCTGTCCACCGCGCTGGGTCGACGGCTTCCACCGCTCGCTGCCCACCTGGATTGGCTCGTGGTCGGCGGGACAAACGAAGAACAGATCGCAGGATTGGCGAGCGCCGTCGAACGTTTCTCGATCGGCGGGGTTCTCATTTCAGGGGATCCGAGCGGCCCGGCCTACAGCAAGTTGATCGACTCCCTCATGGAAATGGGCAGCGAAATCTGTTATGCAGCCCGCGGACAGATTCTCGATCTTGGATCGGGAGCACATCTCGAGGTCGTCGAGGTTGGCCGGCGCGGCGCGATCCTTCGGGTTACTTACGGGCAAGCGAGCTTCCTGCTCACACCTGGGGCGGACCCCGCGTTGGTCGAAGCGTTGCAGCAAAATCGCAGTTTTACAACCGCTACGGCGCTGATGCTCGCAGACAGCGGATACGGCGCGGTAAACCCGCCCAGTCTGATCGCCCGCCTGCAGCCCCGACTGGCTCTGGTTTCCGTGACGGCCGGGAACGATCGCAACCTGCCCGACTGGCGCGTGCTTGAAGCACTGGAGGGAACGACGCTTCTGCGTACCGACCAACATGGCTGGATTCACTGCTTCAGCGATGGAGAAAAACTTTGGGTCGAGGTCGAGCGAACGCCAAACTGATCCAGATTGAGATGGACGCTTCAACGCTGTGAGATGGTTTTGCGCCCTTCGCTCCGTATGCTACAATTTCGGCAACTTCGTACCGCAGGCGGTGCATGATGCAGTTGACGAAACGTCTTCCCATCCTTCTGATCGTCTGCCTGGCGGCATGCAACGCGCCAATCCAAAAGAAAACGGCGGCCCCGACGGCCACACCCGAGCCTACGGAAGCTCCAACGGAATTGCCGATCGACACCACCACGCCCTCCCCCGAGCCGGTCGAGACGGCCAATCCCTTCGGTGGACTCGGGCAGATCATGTTTCTCGTATCGCAGGGTGGCCAATCCGACATGTATGTCGTCAACACGGATGGAACGCAGCTCACACGTTGGCAGCCCCCCATCGACGGCGTATCGGAATTCGACTGGTCGCCCGACGGCACCCGGCTCGCGGTTGTCAGCAACGCCGACGGCGATGATGAAATCTACGTCATGAATGCCGACGGTACGGATCTCAAGCAGTTGACCAACAACGACGCAGCCGACCGAGACCCGGATTGGTCGCCGGACGGAAACAAGATCGCATTTTACTCGATGCGGGACGTGATTCCGGGTTACGAAGGCCCGCCTCCGGAAATCTACGTGATGAACGCCGACGGCTCCCAGCAAACCCGAATAACCAACAACGAAACCAGCGACACCTGCCCCAATTGGACCCCAAGCGGCTCGCACATCGCTTTTACTTCCTTCCATTTCTCGTATGTGTCGAGCAGGATCAACATCATGCGCGCGGACGGGAGCGAAGAAACCTTACTGGTCGATACAGACGGAGACGAAGGCTGCCCGCGTTGGTCTCCCGACGGAACGCGGCTCATCTTCGAATCACGCTATCGCGACGCCAGTTTCATCATCCTCACGGACGCCTATGGTATGAACGAAACACCCCTGACGGACGGCAGCGCCAACGATCGTGATCCGAACTGGTCACCGGACGGACAGTGGATCGTCTTTGCTTCGGACCGCAACGACGGCGATGATCTCTACATCCTCTCTGCTATCGGAACGGACCTCGTGAATCTGACGCTGAATCCGTCTGTGCACGAACGAGCGCCGGTTTGGGTGCTTCCGGGAACCATTCTACTGGCGGAATAACCCGGCTCCGGCCTAGAAACGGTTATCAAAACGAAGCCGCTCCCCACGATGAAGCCCTCGGGGAGCGGCTGTTTCATTCAGTCGGAAAACACAACATCAAGGCAGCTTCACCACCAGATTGTCGAACGCCACGGAAAAGCCGCCTTCGGTGTACGTCCCGGCGATCAACCCGATATCGCCGTCCGTGAACGTGTAATCCGTGACTTGCGCGACGACGATGTCGTTGATCGCAAGCGTCAGTTCGCTGCTGATACATGCGGCCGTAATCGTGTAGGAACTATTTTTAGGAATTTCACGTGTGTAATCCCATTCCCACAACCATTCGATGCCGTAATCTTCCGCTTTCCAGATGGAAAACCAGCCATCGCCGGTCATCGTCATGGCGTAAAAATTGCCGTCATCTTCGGCGCGGCAGATCACGCCGAAATCCGCGCCCTCCACCGGCGTGACGATGCGTGAATCGACGCTGAGAATCAAATCGCCGTAACTCTTTCCCGGATTTCCCCAGAAGTAATACCCCTCCCAATTGATTTGAAAGACATACTCGCCGTTTTGGTAGCCAACGAAAGCGGCTTCATTGCGCTCGTGCCGCCAGCCCGCAGACCTACTCGAAAAATCTTCCTGATAGACGAGTGTCTTCCCCTGTGGCATCGTAATGTTCGGTTTGGGCTGCTCGACGATGTTGTATTCGCCGCGCTGTGCGGCCTCGATCAAGGGCATGGCCAGATCGATCGGGCGCAACGCATTGATGAAACCGCCCGTCGGAACGCAGCTGTCCCGTCCATCGACAACCCCGTCGCGGTTGGTGTCGACGATCACGCGGCAATCCACGAACTGATCCTCTCCACCGTAGCCAAGTTGTGTGGGAATGGCGACCAGATATCCTGCCGAATCGACCACCAAACCTCCACTGTTCCCGCCCGCGATCGTCGCCGAAGTCTTGATGAAGGCGCGATCGCCGTACGTCTCCTCGGAGGTAAAACCGCTCACTTCGCCACGCGTGAGCGTAATCGTCTGCCCGCCGATTCCCGGATAACCGAGAATGATCAACGAGTCCCCCAATTGAATCTGGCCGGCATCTCCCAGAGGCACCGCCGGTAAGTTGAGCTCGGACGGAACGATCTCATGCTTGTCGATATTCGTGGTGATGCGGATCACAGCGACGTCGAGTTGATAGTCGGCTTGAAGTACCTCGGCGTAGTAAGCATCGGTAGGCGGTTGATCCGGCTCGCCGGTCATCGAAATCTTGAGTGCGTCGACGGGAAAAAACTTGTCTGGCAGCACGACGTGAGCGTTGGTCAAAATCAAACCGTCAGAGGAGATGATCGAACCGGATCCGCTCCACCCCGGTGTAAGGCTCCCGTTTTCCATGTACATTGCCGTGATTTTGACAACCGAGGAAAATGGAATTTCGGAGGCCGGCTTGGGCGTCGGAGCCTGCGTTGCGATCGCCTCCACGTCGTCTGCCAATTCTTCCGCTGCACCATCGATCACCAGGCTTGTGGCCGCAGAAACCTGCTTCGATCCCGCCTTGACGTTGAAGCTGCCGTTGAATTCTACAGCCTCGCCGGCCTGCATGCGGAAGCGGAACTCGCGCACTTCCTGGGGAACGAGAATGAAATCGATCACGAAGCCGGTCATTGAGCCTTCATTCACCTGATCGAGCGACCCGGGAAAGACATCGAGCACCGTGGCAGCCTCGAGAAGATTCTGCGGCAGCAGGATCTCATCCACGGTCAGGTTTCCACTGCCGAGATTTTCCACGTCGACAAACACATCGAACGTATCTCCGACCGTTACCTCGGAAGGCGCACGCACCTCGACCTGCATATCGCTCGAAGAGCCGGAAAGAAAGCCCAGGCCGCCTTCGAAGATCCCCAAACTCGAGATCGCGAACACCGCGACGGCGATCAGCATGCCTACATTTGCAATCGCTAAAATGATGATGATGGTTTTCGTTTTCCTTTTCATCCGACACCTCTTCCGTACCGAGGAAGATGCGGAATGTTCGCCCTCCAGCTCAACAAACCACATCTCGCCAGCTGTTCAAGCTGAATAGTATAAGATTTCGCAATCGCAGACAACATCCAATTCATCCCATATGCATCATCCCGCTGATGGATTGGTGCTCAAGGACATCCACTAGAAAAATCATGCTTTACCGTTCTCTTTTTTCCCGATTTTGAATACACTTAGGTTTGCCAGAGATCAACGTGGAGGAGAAGATGATAGCCAGCGATCCGAGGGCCATGCTGATGGCGCAGCTCCAACCTTGGCACGATGCCATTTCCGATCCGGTGGGCGCACAGCAGAACGTATTGCATCGTTTGCTGCAGGATTACGCCAAGACGAAATACGGCGCAGAACACGGCGCCTTACAGGTCGATTCCATCGAAACATACCGCCAGGCGTTTCCCATCATGACCTATGAAGAATTCAAGCCGCTGATCGACCGCGTCATGGCGGGTGAAATGGATCTCTTACTGGCGGAACCGCCCATCGGCTGGGCGATCACTCGCGGCACCACCGCCGGAGAGTCGAAATTCATCCCCATGACCCCGACCGACCTGGCGATGCGGGTCGCCGCCGGCCGCGCTATGATGAACTACGTCTTGGAGAGCGGCCGTTTCGATCTCTTCCAGGGCGTCAATCTCAACTTGAACTTTCCATCCTACGTCGGCACGGTCAAGGTCGGCGATCGGGAGCTGGCCTACGGCTACAGCTCCGGGATATATACCAAATTCGTCTCGGAGAAAACCCCCATCCATTCGATGCCCACACAAGATGAGATCGATGCACTCGGAGGCGGAAAGACGATACGCGACTGGGAAGCGCGTTTCGAGCTGGCCTACCAACAATGCAAGGATGAAAACGTTACTCTCGTGGGTGGAGTCGCGCCGACGGCTTTACGTTTTGCACGCTACCTACGGAAAAAACACAAAGTGTATCCGAAGAAACTGTGGAAAACGCAAATCATGACCCTCGGCAGCGTTCCAGGAATCAACACGCACCACAAGGCGGCATTGACTGCGCTTTACGGACCTGTTGCAATCCGGGAAATATACGGAGCCACCGAGGGAACGTTCGGCCAGCAGCTCGACGAGAAAAAGGCCTGGGTGCCGAATTATGACTTGTTCCTCCTGGAAGCCGCGACACGCTCCGGGATTAAAATGCTGCACGAGATGCGCGACGGCGAGATGGGCAATCTCGTCGTTTCCACCCCCATATTGCCGCGTTATGCAATCGGAGACCGTATCCTTTGTGTGGAAAAACCCTGCTACCGCTGTATCGGCCGCGATCGCTGGTGGACGCCTCTCGAATACGCCTGGAACGAGTTCTCCACATTAAATATGGGTCGATTGTAAGATCCAATCGACCCACTGCAGCCGCATGTCAATTCTCAGATCAGGTTTTCTTTCGAGTTCCGCGAAAGATGATCGATAACCCGAGGACGATGATGATCAAAGGCCAGATCAGGTCTGAATTGGTAATGTCGCCCAATCCACTCCCGAACAGGATCACACCGAGAAAGAGACTCCCTCCAACGGGACCGCGGTACGCTGGCACGGTGAGGCGGATCAACACCTCCGCCAACAGGATCAAACCGGCGCCTGCCGTTACATAAGACCAGGCTCCCGCATTCCCGGGCAGATTCACGTCCTCCAGATAACCCATATTCCAAATCAGAAAGAAAACCCCAGCCCAGATCAAGATCGCCGCCCAAACGATGGCGGAAAGCGGATCGCGGCTCCATTTCTCATCCCACCGCTTGCCCATTTCCTTTTCGTGGGACTTTTCATCCATCTTTTCATCCCTCCCCCATTCTTTCTCTTCTTTTTCGTTCATCGGGGTGTTTTTCTTGTCAGCCATCTCCTCTTGCCTCCTCCTGATCCTATGATGAGATTTCAATACCACGCGGGTAAAAGAAAAAGATCGAATCCTGAGTCTAGATCAGATTGCATTGCCGAACGACCCCGGCAAAAATCTGGCCTTGTGATGTTGCAGCAGGCAGCCTTGGGCTCGAGGCCGCCAAACTTCGTGCAATTGGTAAATTGTTTCCAACAAGATGCTTCTAGATTGACACGAATAATGGATAAAGCAACCCGGCCACTGAAAATATGATACACGAGAAAAGGCCTAAACTCAATTTGCAAGCCATTGCGTCGAGGGAGACCCCCGATCGAAACAAAAATCAATGGTCGTAGATAATTACGTCATCGACGAATGCAGTTGGATATAGATTATTCCGATGTTTCCGAGACGTTCGTCCGTACCTGCTCACTCCAGCGTGCCCGCAGATGCACACCGAACCTCGAAAGCATTTGGTGAAATCTGCTGCCGGCCGTACGTATCTGGGGAATGCGCAGGACGAGCAGCAGCACCACAACCGTCATGTAGACCAGTGGTACGCGGATATCCGATTTTACCAACCATGTGTAGTGCACCGTCGCAAGGAACGCCCCGAGATATACGAAACGATGCAGGCGTTTCCAATTCTTTCCCAGCCTGCGCTGCCAACTCCGGGTCGAGGTGATCACCAAAGGTATGAGCAGCAGCCCGGAGGCGAGACCCACCAACGCAAAACGCTTATTGAAAAGCGCGTCCTTCAACGATCCGAAATCGAAACTGTAGTCGATTCCGATGAAAATGAAGAAATGCACCGCCACGTAACAGGCCGCATAGAGGCCGAACCACTTGCGCACAGGGATTAATTGCTTGAAGCCAAAAAGGGTATTCAACGGCGTAATCGCCAGCGTAATCGTCAGCAAGACCAGTGCGGTTTTGCCCGTACGCAGCGTCGCCGCCTGAATGGGGTTGGCCGTGAGGTCATTCCGGTACCAATCAAAAATCAGCAGACCCATCGGCGTCAGGGCTGCTGCATGGGTGACGAGTTGGATGCCTATCCGGCGCAATCTTGTCATCAGAAAAAGATCGATGGGCTCATGTCGGGATAGAGGGAAGCGACCTCATCGGCATACCCGTTGAAGAGCAGGGTGTCTCTTCGGCTAATTTCTCCGATGCGGCGCTCTTTTGCTTGAGACCAGCGAGGATGAGGCACATCGGGGTTGACGTTGGCGTAAAATCCATACTCATTTGGCGAAGATGCCATCCAAAGAGACGTCGGCTGTTCCGAAACCAGATCGATCTTGACGATCGATTTGATGCTTTTAAATCCGTATTTCCAGGGCACGACCAGCCGGATCGGCGCGCCGTTTTGAGCCGGCAGACTCTTACCGTACAGCCCGGTGGCCATGAGCGTCAGATCGTGCATGGCCTCATCGATGCGCAATCCTTCGACGTACGGCCATACATACCAGGGACTTTGTTGATTTGTCATTACGTCCGGATCATACAGCGTTTCAAAGCGTACGTATTTAGCATCCGCCATCGGTTCGACGTCCTCCAATAAACGGGCCAGGGGAAAGCCATTCCAGGGTATCACCATCGACCACCCCTCGACGCATCGCAGACGATAGACACGTTCTTCCTTCTCGAAGCCGGTCAAATCATCAAGATTGTAGATCTTTGGGTTATGGACCAAACCTCCGACTTCGACCTGCCACGGCGAAGTTCGGAAATTGCCAACGAGATCGACAACGGTCGTCTTGTCCGGTGTAAATTCGTAAAAATTGTTGAAATGGGTGATGTCAGTGTAACTGTTCACCGGGTCGCCCAATTCATCCGTTGATGCGCTGCTTTCCGGCTGCATCGCATCATCGGCCGACGAAAGCGCAGTTGCGACGCCTCCACCGCAAGCCGCCAGGAGCAGCGAGCCCGAGGCCAGCGCTCCTGCGCCTTTCAGAAAATCGCGTCTTGATAGATAAACGTGCTCCGGAGTAATCTCTGAGGGACGTATTTTCACCATTTCTACCTCCATATTCCAAGCCCAATACCAGCAATTCTACCGCAGACCATCCTCAGACCAGATTTTACCTCAGCACACCGAGCCGCGTTGCGCTGCATGAGGGAAGCATGACGATAATGCCATTATTTAACGCGTCAGAAGGTCAATCACGGCCAATCAGGAAAATTCGAGGAGACGAGAAAATGCTCGAGGACCGATTGCACCGAGGGAAACAGGAAGATGTCAATGTACCACAATTGAAGGAAAACGCCGGGACTGTCGGCTCACCCGGAATGTGCAGGGAGGTATTTGGTGATCTCCCTGCGGAACTGTTTGATCGAGAAAGGTTTGCTCACGAAAGCGTTAGCCCCAGCTGCCAAAGCCTGGCTTCGATCTTCCGGCATCGCCTTCGCACTGACGATAATCGTTGGGATATTGGACCATGCGGGCGCCGAACGAATCTTGCGCACGTGGCAGATCCCGTCGAGTTCGGGCATCATAATATCCGAGAGAATCAAATCCGGCGTACAGCACTCGAGCAGCCGCAACGCCTGGTGAACGTCATACGCCAGATGGACCTTATAACCGTCGGAAGTCAAGAATTCATGCATGATCGCGCAAAACACGGGATCATCATCGACAACGAGCACGACAGGATTACACTGATGCTGCATGGTTTTCGGACCTCTACTAGATGATATACATCCGTCAAGCTGCACGTTTTATGCCAGGCTGCATCTCGGAAGCGCACGCAGCTTTCTCAGCGAAGAACGGGAACGAAGAACTGCCTTCGCAACAAGATCGAGATAACTTGTCAATATCGATGGAAAAACAGCGGGATCACACAGATGAGAATGAAGAGCCGCAGTAGTTCACACCCGCTTCGAAGATTAGTGTTTCTTCTCCTTCGATCGCCTCATTGATGGACCTTTACCATCCAAAGTCTGCGTCTACTCCTCACGCTGTTTCGAGCTTCCCCTCATCATGTTCAACTCGCCTTCCAATTGCGCCATGCGGGTTTCATAGGCATCCTGGATCTCTTGACGAAATTCATCCTTCCGCTGCTGTATGCGCGCTCGAAATTCATCACCGGATGAAGGCGTCAGCAGTAATGCGGTTACGGCTCCGACGAGGGCGCCGCAGAAAGCGCCGGTGAGAAAGGTCATGAAACGTCGCATCGTACACCTCCGCTTGTAATAAATTATTCAGAAAAGTACCAAACGCCTGGAAACCTGTGCATATTCTCAGATGAAGCTCCATCGTCAGCGTAAATTTCCGCCGCTTCGGATTGTCGCTGCACTGTTTGTAACACCCATACCCCCGCGAAGCCTCACCGCACCTCGTCGATTGTGAGGGTGCAGCGCCTACCTGCTCGTTGAGACATTCTACACCTTTTCGCGACATTGCATTCGATCTGGTTGCCTATCCCAAAGTATCTGCGATATACTCGTAATTTGTCACAGATAATATCGCCCCGAACCACAGACCGGGAGAGATCCTCCCGGTTGTGCATGACGAGGAAAACGATATCAACGGAGGACGCCATGACCAAAGTCAGCATCAAGTACTGCGCCGTTTGACACTACACGGATCGAGCCATCCGTGCGATGGCTGAAGTGCTGCAGAAATATGAAACAAGGATTGACGAGATCACCCTTATCCCATCCGACGGCGGATGCTTCGAAGTCACGGTCGATGGCACCCTGGTGTACTCCAAACTCGCCACCGGACGTCACGTCGAATCGGGTGAGACGGCGAATTACGTCGGAGACCACCTGTAGGAGGAACTCCCATTGACTGCAAAGAAGGGGCGCGTCTTTTCCGGCGCCAGGCCGACCGGGCGCCAACATCTGGGCAACTATCTGGGTGCCATCAAGAACTACGTGGCGCTGCAAGATGAATACGAATGCATTTACTGCATCGTCGACCTGCATGCCTTGACGACACTCGAGACGACCAAATCGCTCAAGTCGAACACCTACGAGATGGCGCTCGATTGGCTCGCCGCAGGACTGCGGCCGGAAGAGACGATCATCTTCATCCAATCCCACGTCCCAGAAGTCACTGAGCTGCACACCATCCTTTCAATGGTCGTTGGGCTCGGGAAATTGACCGATCTGCCTACATTCAAAGAAAAAGCGCGGCAGCAGCCGCACAACATCAACTACGGCCTGGTGGGCTATCCGATTTTGATGGCCGCCGATATTGCGCTCTATAGGGCCGAATTCGTGCCTGTTGGAATCGACCAGGCACCGCACCTCGAATTTACCCGCGAGGTCGTGCGCTCGTTCAATCACCGCTACGAAACAAATGTGCTGATCGAGCCCCAGATGAAAAGCACGGAGGTCCCCAAAGTCCTCGGCACGGATGGCGTGCAGAAGATGAGTAAAAGCCTGGATAATCACATCGAACTGGCCGCTACACCGGAGGAGACCACTGCACGGGTGATGACCATGGTGACCGATCCACAGAGAAAGCGCCGCTCGGATCCAGGTGACCCGGACGTGTGCAACGTCTTCACGATGCACAAAATCTTCTCTACGGAGGCGGACGTCAAAGAGATCAACATCGAGTGCCGCCGGGCAGGCATAGGCTGCGTGGATTGTAAGAAGCGATTCGCCCAGAATCTGAACGCTCATCTCGCCCCCTTCCGGGAAAAACGATCCGGGCTCAGCGAAAATCCCGATCAGGTCTGGAATATATTGGTGGATGGGGCAGCCCGCGCCAAACGAATTGCCGCGCAAACGATGATCGAAGTACGCGAAGCCGTCGGACTGCCCTGACCTGCAGCTGCAAAAATGGGACATTTCCCTTCGGGTTCAAGGGATGACGAGCAGCCTGGTCGAATGATCGAACCGCTTCGAATCAGCTTCACCAGCCGGTTTAAAGGCGACGGAAGGTTCGGCTGGTCAGGTAACTGCACTTTGAAACTTCTTGCCGTATTGCGCTGAGATCGAGAAGGAGTCGAGGGCCATATGCGTGCGGTGCTGCAGCGCGTTCGCCGTGGGCGCGTGTCCATTGAAGGTGAAACCATCGCGGAGATCGACCGGGGGCTGGTCATCCTGATCGGAATCGGCCACGAGGATTCCGCAGAAGACGCCCGTCGGTTGGCGGAAAAATGCGCCGCGCTGCGAATCTTCGAGGACGATGCGGGTAAAACGAACCTTTCCGTTCAGGATATCGAAGGCCAGGCTATCGTGATCTCTCAATTCACGCTGTATGCCGACACACGCAAAGGCCGGAGGCCGAGTTTCACCAAGGCCGCCAGGCCGGAGACGGCAGAACCGCTCGTAGAGATCTTCGCAGCCCACTTACGAGATTATGGAGTTCCAACACAAACCGGTGTTTTTGGGGCGCACATGCTGGTGGACATCGAAAACGACGGGCCGTCTAAGATCCCAAAGCAACTCTATTCATCCATATTCGAATTTAGGATACTTTAGTAGAACGCACAAATATAATTGTTCCCTCGTAGTATTAGTCTTCTCCCGGTAGAATTGATCAATGCAAAGTATTGAATATTCCCGCTTAGGAAGATTCTTACGGTATGTAATCCGAATATTTATCCACGACTGAGACGCATAGGATCTCCCCAAATCCAGGCTGTATCGTATTACAATCCTGATTCTCAAATCGATGTTCGAATCAATTATCCTGGCAGGCTATCGTCAGCCGCTCGTCCGCAGCTTGAAAAATCTGCATGTTATAATCCCGTCGAAATACGAAAATTTGATCTATGGATAACTCTAGGAGGAAAAATCCATGAACATCGCATATGTAATTCGCGCTCTATCTACGGTATCCTGGTTGCTTTTTGTGGGAATCGTAATTCTGGCTGTCGTGCGCGCGGCACAAGGACGTAACATGAAATCTGCGCCGGTTATGGTCATCGCTACGCTTCTTTTTGCCATCGTCCTGACAACCGTGTCTGCCGGGCTCGTCTTCATCCGACCCGAACAACGTGGTGTTGTAATCTCGGCGCTTGACCCGCAAGGTTATAAATCTGAAGCGCTTCAACCTGGCTTGCGCTGGGTCGTTCCCTTCGCCGAAAGTGTGATTACGTACCCGATTTCAAGCCAGACCTACACGATGTCCATCGCGCCGGAAGAAGGTCAGGTGCAAGGAGACGACTCGGTTGCCGCCCGTACATCCGACGGCCAGGAAGTACTTATCGATGCTTCTGTGATTTTCGCCGTCGATCCCGAACAGGTTATCGACGTTCACATTCAATGGCAAGACCGGTACGACATCGATTTGGTCCGAGCAGTTTCCCGTGGCGTTATCCGCGACGAAGCCTCACAGTATCGCGTGGACGAGATCGTGAGTGCCAAACGACAGGAATTGATCCAGGGTATCGAAGCAGAATTGTCAGAGCAACTGCAGCAGAATGGGTTGATCCTGCGCAATTTTATCCTGCGTAACATTCAATTTTCACCGGAATACGCTGCCTCAGTAGAACAAAAGCAGATTGCCGAGCAGCAGGCGCAGCAGGCGGCTTTCGTGGTCCAGCAGCGCGCGCAGGAGGCCGAACAAGCCCGTAAGGTAGCCGAAGGACAAGCAGACGCCAATGTGATCGCCGCTGAGGGTCGTGCAGAGGCGCGCCTGATCGAAGCCGAAGCGGAAGCCAAGGCGCTCAAGATGATCGCCGACGCATTGCGCGATAATCCCGACCTGCTCACCTTCGAATACATCCAGAAGCTGGCGGACCAGATCCGCGTGATGCTCGTGCCTAACGACAACCCCTTCTTGCTGCCGCTGCCTTCGCTGGAAGAGGAAGGCGCAGTTACGGTTCCATCGACTCCCTAGATGACAACTTCCTCGAGTCGATCCGAAACACCAAAGGACTGGCCATTCAGGCCAGCCCTTTCATTATCTTTAAGGAATACGAATCACCCCATCTACGTCGTCCTGTAAGAATATATTTTCTCCGCCTTAGCTATCCGGAACGATCGAGACCGTCCCGCAGATCAGTAATAAGAATTTGTAGGGGCGGGTTTAAAGCCCGCCCTTACATCGCTATCTCGAACAGGAAGACGATGCGTGCGATTTAAAAAACCACGTCCTGTTTTCTGTCAAATCCGTGACATATTGGAAAATACCTAAATCGCTGCGGTTCCTTTCGTGTCGTCACGATAATGGCAGCCGCGGCTGGTGCGGTTGTGCTGTGCGGCAGCGGCGATGATGAGCGCGGCCTGAACGCTGTGACGCAGCCCGATCAAAGCGTCGTTCACACGTGTCGTACGATAGAAAACCTCGATGTCCTCTTTCAAGTGGTTCAGATCCCGCATGGCGCGTGCCAGGCGCCGTGTGGAACGCACCAGGCCCACGTAATGCCACATGGTGTGCTGGATGGTGCGCATGTCACGCCAGATCAATGCCGGATCGGCATCTTCCTCCAATCCCGCCTCTTCCCAGCGTGGAACTTCGTCCGGCTTTACATTGTCCGCTGCGCCGGTCGTGGCGATGTCCTTCGCCGCACGCACGCCCCAGACGAGACCATCCACGAGGGACGTGCTCGCCAGGCGATTGGCGCCGTGAACCCCGTTGCAGGCCACTTCGCCCACGGCATACAGGTTTTGAACGCTGGTGTGCGCCCACTCGTCCGTCCATACCCCGCCGCAGAAATAATGTGCAGCAGGTACGACCGGAATGGGCTGGCGGGTGATGTCCAGGCCCAAATCCAAGCAGCGCGCGTGGATCGTCGGGAAGCGCTCGCGGATGGCCTTGGCCGTCATGGCGGAGTGAATATCGAGCAGCACGTGGTCATAGCCATTTTCGATCATCTCGTGGTGGATGGCACGCGAGACGACGTCGCGCGGCGCCAGATCCCCCCACTCCGGATCGTATTTCTGCATGAAAGCGTCTCCCGCGGGGGTGAGTAAACGGCCTCCCTCTCCACGCACGGCTTCGGAGATGAGAAATCCCTCACCTCCAGGAACGGCGAGCGTCGTCGGGTGGAACTGCACATACTCGGCGTTGATGACCCGTGCGCCGGCACGATAGGCCATCGCCAGCCCGTCTCCTCGGGCCCCTTCCGGATTCGTAGTGTGCCGAAAGATACGCCCCAGGCCTCCCGTGGCGAGGATCGTCTTTCCCGCCAGGTAGCGGTGCACACTGCGCGTCGTCTGCTCGAAAACGTAGGCGCCGTAGCACGTGATCGTTCCGTAGACCGTCAGCGGATCGCTGGCATGATGGGGAAACGTGATCAGGTCGACGGCCGTCGCCGCAGGCACGATCTCGACGTTGGGTTCTCGATTCAAAGCGGCGACCATGGCCCGGATGATGGCCTTGCCCGTGGAATCCCCAACGTGCAGGATGCGCGGACAGGTGTGCGCCGCCTCCTGGCCGTAGGCCAATCCACCATCCGACGTGCGGTCAAAAGACACGCCGCAGTATTCGATCAGCAGTTGGCGAACGAGTTCAGGACCTTGTTCTGCGATGATGCGGGCGGAAGAAGGCAGGCTCAATCCTGCACCCGCAGCAAGGATGTCCTCCACCAATTGATCGGAACTGTCGCCTTCGCCCAGGGAAACGATGCCTCCCTGCGCGTAGCGCGTGTTGCTCTCTTCGGGCTCGGCGGCGCGAGTAATTACGATGATTTTCTTTTTTCGATCCTGCGCCAGACGCAGCGCCGTCGCTGCGCCGGCGATGCCACAGCCTATCACGAGCACGTCGCCGCGAACGGGAGTCACCGACTTACCTCCAGCATACGCTCCAACGCGATTCGTGCCTCTCGAGCGGTTTCATCAGGAACCTCGACTTGATTCACGAAATTCCCACTCGCAAGTCCTTCCAAAACGCGGCCAACTTTCTCCAGCGTGATGAGATTCATGTTGCGGCAATTTACCGGCTTCTCCGAGAGAATGGCGACGAATTTATCTGCATACGCCTGATCGAGGCGGTGGACGAGATTGTATTCGGTGCCCACGGCCCATTTACTATCGGAAGGCGATTCGTCTATTCGCCGGATGATGTAAGAGGTCGAACCTGCTTCGTCCGCAAGATCGACGACTTCCATGCTGCACTCGGGATGGACGATGACGCGAATGTCCGCAACCATCCGGCGCCAGCGGATCACGTCCTGGGTGGAGAAAACACGATGCACCCTGCACCAACCCCGCCACAGAAATATGCGTGCGTTTCTCAGCCTGTCTGCATTGTGCCCGCCGCGTGCAAGTTTCGGATCCCACAACAGCATCTCTTCCAGTGCCACGCCCATCTTCTTGCCCGTGTTGCGACCGAGGTGTTGATCGGGGAAAAAGAACACGTACGGCCGCTGCTCGAAGGCCCAGGCGAGTATCCTTTCGGCGTTCGACGAGGTGCACACCAGGCCGTTGTGACGGCCACAGAACGCCTTCAACGCTGCCGTGGAGTTGACGTAGGTGATCGGGGTGACCTGAGTCTCGACGTCAAGCACTTCGCCCAGTTGATCCCAGACCTGCTGCACGTCTGCCAGATCGGCCATGTCCGCCAGCGGACAACCGGCGTTCAAATCCGGCAGGAACACACTTTGGCCAGCCTGAGCCAGGATGGCGGCGGTT
Source organism: Anaerolineales bacterium (assembly GCA_037382465.1). NCBI lineage: Bacteria > Bacillati > Chloroflexota > Anaerolineae > Anaerolineales > Anaerolineales bacterium. Next base: position 150,592 of record JARRPX010000004.1, read on the forward strand.
TCTGCCATGAAGTGCACGCCGCAGAAGACGATGTACTTTGCTTCCCGGCATTTCACGGCGTCGAAGACCAATTTCAACGAATCGCCCCGGAAGTCCGCCAGTTGGACCACCTCATCCCGCTGGTAATGGTGGCCGAGGATCACAACTTGCTCCCCCAACTGGGATTTGAGTTGCGAGACCCGATCGAGTTCGTCCATCGGCTAAATCCTCAGACTCACGTCGAACGCCGGTGCGGAATGCGTAAGTGCGCCGATCGAGATGTAGTCCACACCCGTCGCGGCAACTTCCGCAACGTACGCCAAATCCACGTTGCCCGATGCTTCCAAAGGCGTACGCCCCGCCGCCAGGCAAACGGCCTCGCGCATCTCTGCCGGGTTCATGTTATCCAGCATGATGCGATCCACATCGAGAGTCAGCGCCTCGCCCAACTGGTCCATTCGTTCGACTTCGACTTCGATGGGCAAACGCGGGTATGCCGCACGGGCTCGTTCGACGGCTGCAGAGATTCCCCCGGCGGCAGCGATGTGGTTATCCTTGATCAAAATCATCTCGTGCAGGTTGCTGCGGTGGTTCTGGCCTCCGCCCATACGCACAGCGTACTTCTCCAGCAGTCGATATCCGGGATGTGTTTTCCGCGTGTCGAGGATGACGGCCTTGCTCCCTTCGACCGCGCGTACGAAGCTCTGTGTATAGGTCGCGATTCCGGAAAGGTGCTGGATAAAGTTCAATGCGATTCGCTCCGCCGCCAGCAGTTTACTGCCCGGCCCGGAAACCTGCGCGAGCACGCCGCCTTCCAGCACCGCTGCCCCGTCGCGTGCGTTGGCCTCGAGGTTCAGCGCCGCATCCACGCGTGTAAACACCGCCTGGGCGATGGGCAGGCCTGCGACGATGCCGGCCTGCTTGGCGACGATCGAGCCTCTTAACGATCCGCTGGGGTCGATCACCGCGTTAGACGTTGCATCCCCTGGGCCGATATCCTCTGCGACAGCCAATTCGATAAGCGGCCGGGCAGCCTGAATCAAATCATCGTTCATTCATCATCCTATGCTGGCTGGATCGTGGAATCTCAACATCAACCATAAAACGGGAGGAGACCATCCATTTGTAAGTAGAAATTACACGAAGTATACGCTGGCAGAATGATGATGTCCAGCCAGCCGTCGACTCGATAATTGACACACAGAATTAAGAACAACCGATGATATGATTTCTCCAACACCGCATCAGCATCGAAAAAGGAGAATGCGTCCATGAAATCTGATAAGAAGATCGGTGGAATCACCATCGCCGCTAATCCGCAGGAGCTAGAGACGATCGAACTGATCGAAAAAACCTGCGTGCGAGCGCTTCAGCTAGCTCGAGATATGTGGGCACTCGATCCGCCGCAGGATTGCCACGTTTACGTGATGATTTCCTGGTGGAAATTCTTCTTCCGATCCGCGCCCTGGCCGTGGAAAATCTTTCTGGGGATTGGGTTTCCGCTTTGGGCGCCGCGCGCGCGTAGAATGTGGCCTTACGCCGCCGCATGGACGCAGCGCTTCGGTAAGCGAGTTGTGATCGGCGTAAAGCCGCCGCGGATCCTGGAACAAAGCGATCTGCGCGTCGGCGTTCGTATGTTCGTCGAAGAGAAAGACATGCGTCTGAAACTGCAGCACGTCAGCTGCCACGAACTCATCCACGCCTGCTCCGCGCACCTGCGTTTGCCGATGTGGTTGAATGAAGGCCTCGCCACGGTCACGGTGGACCGCTATTTGGGGAAGAGGACGATCCTGAAAGAAACGCTTGAATTGCTGCGCGATTACCAACCCAAAGCTCCGCCCCCGACGTACCGGCAGCTCTCGCGCATGAAAATAGAGGCGCTCGTCTACCACACCACGCGAGGCTATTGGCTTACACGATACCTCTCGGAACAACACCACGATTTCATGATAATGTTGTTGGAAACACGACGCAGCGCTCAGGAGATCGATAAACTCATGGCAGAAAGAATAAAAATCGATCCGCTGACTTTTTGGCAAGAGATCGATGGAATACTGGTGCGATATTTTTCCTCCGCAACAACTCCTGCTTGAAACTGCCTCCTGAGCGTGCCAACCCTTTCATTCCCCGGCCGTCGATCGCGCGGTAATAGGAGGTTTGATGGCAGATAAAGGACGACACATCCCGGAAGTGATCTCTCTTCCGCACGCCGTTCAATACCAGGACGGCGGCATCGTCAGCAGGACGATTCTGAAGAAGGAAACGGGAAACATAACGTTGTTCGCCTTCGATGCCGGACAGGAATTGAGCGAACATACGACGCCGCACGAAGCGCTGCTGTATGTCTTCGAAGGGCAGGCGCAAGTTGTCATCGATTCCAAATCACACAAAGTCGAAGCCGGTTACATCGTTCGATTGCCCGCGAACGTCCCGCATGCCGTAAAGGCCCTTCAACGCTTCAAAATGATGCTGGTCATGCTGCAGGAATGAAATCCGGCGTAGCGCCGATCTCATTCCATGTCGGTAGGACGTATACGCCGCAGGTTCTTGATTCGCGAACGGCGGCGTTTCTCCTGCAACCGGCGTTCTCTGGCCGCGTTGCTGGGTCTCGTCTTCTTGCGAGGCTTCTCTCGCTGCGCTGCTCGCCGGACGAGATCGCTCAAGCGGTCGATCGCATCTTTACGGTTGCGGGTTTGCGTACGAAAGCGGCGCGCGTTGATGATCAAGACACCGTCTTTGTTGATCCGGTTGCCGGCCAGGCGCATCAAGCGTGCGCGCACGCTCTCGGTCAGCGAGGGGGACCGGCGGACATCGAAACGCAGCTGCACCGCAGTGGCGACTCGATTCACGTTCTGCCCGCCCGGGCCGGCTGCCCGGACGAAGTCGAACTGCAATTCATCTTCATCGAGCGCAATGTCTTTGGTGATCTGAATCATGGCTTAAGCATAATCAAGGCCTGGCAAGGTTTCAAGTCGTTCCTTCGGCTCCGCTTCGGTGCAGGATCGAAATGAAACGAAGAGCTGCCCGTAACGGGCAGCCCTTCATCATGACGAAACTGCACGGAAGCCAAACCCTAACGTAAAGTAAAACTGCCCGATCCACCGTCATAGGTTATTTGGATGCGGAGTTCGGCATCGGCATAGTTCTCGGATTCCCAGGTTCCAGTGTCGTCGTCGTTATCCCCACCGTCGCTGATCAGCGCGTATCCATTCGGAACGTGTACGCTCCCCGACCCACTGTTGTGAACGACCAGGCGCACCCCTGCACCTTCGGGCACCTCGATCGTCGTGCTACCGGATCCACCGTTGACATTCAATTCAGCTGCGGCATCCCCGTCAAGGGAAATCTTAAGCGAACCGGAACCGACCTCGATATTCGCCTCGATGTCTGCCCCCTCGGCAACCTCGACCGTGAAAGAACCCGATGCAGAATCGAGGCGAACGTCGTAGCTCTTCGTGCTGGAGGGTAGAATCAAACGGCTGCTTCCCGAGCCGCCATCGATTTCGATGCGCTCCAGGTTCATACCTCCCAGGTCCAATCGCGCCGAACCGGATCCCACATCGACGCGTAGATCAACAGGGATTTCTGGGCTCAAGCCAATTTCCCAAGTAGCGTCTTTCCCGAGTGTACCCACCCAGTCAAAAACGGAGGTGCTGTCACGGGGCTCGAGTTGGACGACCTTGTTGTTCGTGCCGTGAACGCTGAATGACACGTCCTCCAAAGTGTCCAATTCTGCCTCGATCAAAGCGTTTGAATCCTCCAGTGTGTCGACCGTCGTGGGATAGTGGGTTAAATCCAGATCGATACGTGCGGAAGAAGCCTCGCCCAAAGGTTCACTGAAGTTGAGTGTTTTAAGTTCAGGCCCCAAATCCAGATCGAGATCGGGCGCCATCACCAGCAGCAGGACCACGAACGCCACCGCTCCGAGACCGATCAGCGCCCCCACAAACGGAAAGCGGCGGCCGAACATGATATCCAGGCCGATGGCGATCAGAGCGACCGGCCACAAACGGATTAAAAACGCCAGGCTGAACGATTCAATGATCCCGATATTCGCCAACAGCCAAACGATACCCACTCCGATCAGCAGCAGCGGCCAGAAAAATGAACGATGGGGTTGATTTCGCTTTTCATCTTGCATGTTCTCCTCCTCAGTTTATTACGAGCCCTAACTCATGTCTTCGAATCTCCCGAAAACAATCAAATCGGAATGTAACTCACACGATCTCGATCTCATCGGCGTCGAAATCCGGGGACGGATATTGCATCTTCAGAGATTCGAGTGTCTCGACGATAATCGAACCGACGACCAGGTTGCGGTACCATTTTCGATTCGCCGGGATCACGTACCACGGCGCCCATGGAGTACTGGTTTTCGACAGCACGGCTTCATAGGCTTGCATGTACTTCGGCCAGAGCTGGCGCTCCTTCAAATCGTCCGGGTTGAATTTCCAACGCTTATGTTTTTCGTCCAGACGAGCCTGTAGACGCTGCTTCTGTTCGTCGAGATCGATGTGCAAGTAAAATTTCAACAGCGTAGTGCCTTCTTCAGCCAGCATACGTTCGAACGCATTGATTTGATCGAAACGCCTGGACCAGACGGACTGTGGAACCAAATTGTGCACCCGCACCACGAGCACGTCCTCGTAATGACTGCGATTGAAAATAACGATCTCGCCTTTTCCGGGAACATGTCGATGCACGCGCCAGAGATAATCGTGACTCAGTTCCTGCGCCGTGGGTTTTTTGAAATTCGCCACTTTCACGCCCTGCGGGTTCACGCCCTCGAAAACGTGCCGGATGACTCCGTCTTTGCCTCCGGTGTCCATCGCCTGGAGCACGACGAGAAGCTTGTGTTCACCCTGCGCATAGAGAAGTTCCTGCAGCTCTTCCAAACGGTCGGTCAACCGGCGAGTCTCATCCTGCCCATCATCTTTGTCGATCGGGAATGCGCTCTTGTCCTGCGGATCCCACTGGCTGAGATCGACTTTGGTCCCCGGTCCGATTCGGTAGCGATCGGTAGAATTGTCCTTCCCCATGTGCCCTCCAGTTTGTTCCAGAGTATGTTCTTGCTGCTTACGTTTACCGCAGGAAGACATCCACCAAGCGCACGGTCCGGCGATCGCACGATATCTATACGTGGTACGGCGACCGCGGGTTTCATGAATGATCGTGCGCTAGAATCGAATGATGATCTCTTGCAGGTTCTTCCAGGTGCTTTCGGAATACCAGATATTCGAAAATTCCTGGATCGAACCTTCCTCTCTGGCCCGCATCGAATCCAGGACCGGGCCACGCAGCAGGCGTTTGATGGACCGAAAGGCGACGACGTCCTTGCTGGCGAAATCATGAGCCAGGATTTCTGCATCTGGCAGCAATTGATCGCGGCTGGAGATATGATCGATGAGACGCATTTCGAGGGCCTCGTCCGCCAGGTACATATCACCGCTCAGCAGGATTCGTTCCGCATAATGCTGGCCCACGCAGGCGCGCAGCATTTCCACACATCCTGCGAAAATGGAAGCGCCAAAAGTTATTTCGTTCAACGAAATCTTCGACCTGCCCTGCACCATCAAGCGGTAATCGCACGCCAGCGCAAGCATACATCCGCCCGCGATCGCATGTCCGTTGATCGCAGCGAGGGTAGGCTTTGGGTAAAGGTACAGATTCGAATAGAGATCGGTGAATTTGGTCAGAAACGAATTAAACGCCTCTTGTCTGTAGGACAGCAGTGCAGGAATGTCGAACCCGAAGGAAAAGAATTTACCCGCGCCGGTCAGTATCACCGTCTTTACTTGCGGGTCTCTCTCCAACCTCAAGAACGCTTCCTGAAGCTCGTCGACCATCGGTTCGTGCAGTGCATTGACCTTGCCCCTGCGCAGCGTAAGCGTGGCAATGCCCTGCGAAACGGAGGCATCTACGTACTCCATGGGCCCTCCTGACACGTTTCTTCCGGTCGGAATGTCAACCCCATTCTACCCCGCGGCATCGAGATAGATCAAAGCCAATCTGCTCCTATGCGCAGGCGATTCTCAATTAATATAGAAAGATTCGCTATTTTGTGTTATAAGATGTTATTTATCCCGAAACCGGTCGGTGACGACACGCAGATCGTATAAGACTGGAGTAGACCATACTGCCCAGGAGATGACCGCTACCGATCGAAGGAGATCAGCATGCAACCGTCCATACACCTCAATGGCCTCTATGATCCTCGCTTCGAGCACGACGCCTGTGGTGTCGGATTCATCGCTGATCTGACCAACACCAAATCGCACGGGATCGTCAGCAAGGGCATCGAAATTCTGCGCAACCTCGACCATCGCGGCGCCCGAGGGGTGGAAAAAGAAACCGGCGATGGCGCGGGAATCCTCGTCCAGCTCCCTCACGGTTTCTTCCTGCGAGAATGTTCACGGATTGGCATCGGCCTGCCGGAGCCCGGGGATTACGCCATCGGCCAGTGCTTCTTGCCCAAAGACCATCAAACCCACCAGGGTGTGAAAGACGTCTTCCAGCGCGCCATCGCAGAGCTCGAACTCGATGTGCTTGGCTGGCGCGAGGTCCCCACCGACAGTTCAACACTGGGAGCCACGGCAATATCCGGCGAGCCCAGCATTCATCAAATTATCATCCGCCGCCCTGTGTCCTGCCGGACGCAGGATGAATTCGAACGGCGATTGTTCGTGGCCCGCAAATATGGCATCCGCATGGTACGTGAGACAGTCCGTGGGGCGGAGAGATTCTATCTCTGTTCGATGTCCTCGCGCACGATCGTCTACAAGGGAATGCTCACGGCAGATCAAGTCACGGCGTACTACCCGGATTTGCTCGACGACACCTTCGAGTCTGCCCTCGCCTTGATTCACAGCCGATTCTCGACGAACGTACTGCCGACCTGGAAGCTCGCCCATCCTTTCCGTACGCTGGCGCACAACGGTGAGATCAACACCCTGCGCGGAAACGTCAACTGGATGAATTCGCGCCAGTCGATCATTTCCTCTCCGCTGTTCACCCAGGACGAAATCCAGAAAATGCGGCCCATCATCCAGGAAGGCAGCTCGGATTCCGGCAGCCTGGACAACGCAGTCGAGTTCCTCATGATGGGAGGCCGCAGCCTTCCACACGTGATGATGATGCTCATCCCGGAAGCCTGGGAGAAAGATCCGGAGATTCCCGAAAACCGCAGGGCGTTCTACGAGTATCACGGCGCACTCATCGAACCCTGGGACGGTCCCGCATCGGTGGCGTTCACCGACGGCACGCTCATCGGCGCCACGCTGGACCGCAACGGCCTGCGGCCTTCACGCTATTGCTTGACGGATGACAACCTGCTCATCATGGCTTCCGAGGCCGGCACCCTCGATGTGCCCGCCGGAAAAATCGTCCGGAGAGGACGACTTCAGCCGGGGAAGATGTTCATCGCCTCCCTCGAAGAAGGGCGCATCATCCCGGATGACGAAATCAAGGACCGTATCTGCGACGAACGTCCCTACAGACAGTGGCTCGTGGAGAACAAGATTCCTCTCGCCGAACTCGAGCCCCCGCGTCAGATCCTGCAGCCCCCATCCCGCAAGGTACGCACGCGGCAGCGCGTCTTCGGATATACCCTGGAGGATCTGCGCATCCTCCTGGCACCGATGGTCAAGAACGCCAAGGAGCCCATCGGCTCCATGGGCAACGACACCCCGTTGGCGGTGCTCTCGAAAAAATCGCGAAATTTGTTCGATTACTTCCACCAGCTCTTCGCCCAGGTGACCAACCCGCCTATCGATCCCATTCGTGAAGATCTGGTGATGAGCCTCGTGTCGTTCGTCGGAAGCAAGGGCAACATTCTGGAGGACGGACCGCAGCACGCCAACGTGATCGAACTGCCGCATCCCGTCCTGACCAACGAGGATCTCGAGCGCTTGCGCTGGGTCGATCGACAGAGCTACCAAGCCAAGACCATTTCGATCTGTTTCAAAGCCGAGCCCGGCCGGATGCAGCGAGCACTCAATCGACTGCGGCGCGTGGCGGAGGAATACGTGCTCGACGGCTACGAGGTGATCATTCTCACCGACAGGCCGGTAGACTCGGGCCATGCGGCGATTCCTTCCTTGCTCGCCGTTTCCGCGGTACACCACCATTTGATCCGTAAAGGCCTGCGCTCGCAGTGCGATCTCGTCATCGAAACCGGAGAAGCACGCGAAGTACATCACTTCGCCTGTCTTTTGGGCTTCGGCGCCTCCGCGGTGAATCCTTACATCGCTTTCGAGACGATCGAGGACATGCGCTTACGCAAGCTCCTGCCCAACCAACTCACCGAGCAAGAAGCTCGCAATCATTACCTCAAAGCGATCGGCAAGGGTCTGCTCAAGACCATGTCCAAGATGGGAATATCGACCATTTCCTCCTACATCGGTGCACAAATCTTCGAGGTGGTCGGCCTTTCCGACGAAGTCATCGAGGAATACTTTCCGGGAACCGTCTCGCGCATCGGTGGGATCGATATCCCCACGATCGAACGCGAGACTCTCATGCGTCACAAAGCCGCTTACTTCGATCCGAACGACGATGACGACCTGGAGTTGGGCGGCCAATACCAATGGCGTCTGCGCGGCGAACGTCACCAGCACAATCCGGAGATGATTCACAAGCTGCAGCACGCCGCCCGAACCAACGACTATGCCCTCTACCGGGAATACGCCCGCATCGTCGATGACCCGGGAGATGCGCCGATCACCTTGCGCCATCTACTCGAATTCACGAACCTCGATCCGATACCGATCGAGGAAGTCGAACCCGTCGACTCGATCGTCAAGCGCTTCTCCACGGGAGCGATGTCCTTCGGGTCGATCTCCTGGGAGGCACACACCACGCTGGCGATCGCCATGAACCGCCTCGGAGGAAAATCGAACACCGGAGAAGGCGGCGAGGATCCCATTCGTTACGAGCCTCTGCCCAACGGAGACAGCATGCGCTCCGCCATCAAACAGGTGGCTTCGGGACGCTTCGGCGTCACGGCCAATTACCTCGTCAACGCCGACGAGCTGCAGATCAAGATGGCCCAGGGCGCCAAGCCGGGCGAGGGCGGCCAACTTCCCGGCCACAAGGTCGACGAGAATATCGCCCGGGTGCGCCATTCGACGCCGTACGTCGAATTGATCTCGCCGCCGCCGCACCACGACATCTACTCCATCGAGGATCTCGCCCAGCTGATCTACGATCTAAAGAATTCCAACCCCCGGGCACGCATCAACGTGAAGCTCGTGGCCGAGGTGGGTGTAGGCACAATTGCCGCAGGCGTCGCCAAAGCGCACGCCGATGTGATTCTGATTTCGGGACACGACGGTGGAACCGGCGCTTCCCCACTCTCTTCGATCAAACACGCCGGTCTCCCCTGGGAACTCGGCGTGGCCGAGACGCACCAGGTCCTCATGCAGAATCTGCTGCGTGACCGCGTCGTACTGCAGACCGATGGCCTCCTGCGCACGGGCCGGGACGTCGCCATCGCCGCGCTGCTCGGCGCCGAGGAGTGGGGCATCGCCACGGGAGCGCTGATCGCCATGGGCTGCATCATGATGCGCAAGTGCCATCTCAACACCTGCCCCGTGGGTGTGGCGACGCAGGACAAGGAACTGCGCAAGTTGTTTACGGGCGAACCGGAGCACGTGGTCAACTTCTTCCACTTCATCGCCGAGGACCTGCGCGAGCACATGGCGCGTCTCGGTTTCCGCACCGTCGACGAGATGGTCGGGCGGGTGGATAAACTCGCCCCCAAACGGGACATCAAACACTACAAAGCCAAGCATCTCGACCTGGCACGCTTGCTTCACTTCATGCAGGCGGACGGCCGCTGCGGGACGTTCTGCTGCGTTCCCCAGGAGCACGGCCTCGACAAGGCGCTCGACAAGCAGCTGATTCAAATTTCCAGCCCCGCAATCGAAGCAGGTAAAAAGGTCGAGGAAACTTTCGAAATCCGCAACGTGAACCGCACCGTAGGTACGCTGCTGGGGCAGGAAATCACCCGCCGCACCAACGGGGAAGGACTTCCCGAAGGCACAATCCACCTGAAAGCAGTAGGTTCGGCCGGTCAATCCTTCATGGCTTTCGCCCCCAGGGGCCTGACCATCGAGATCGAGGGCGAAGCGAACGACTACTTCTGCAAGGGGCTTTCCGGCGGCACGGCCGTTCTCTACCCGCCGAAAGACGCAAATTTCAATCCCAACGACAACGTGATCTGCGGAAACGTGTCGTTCTACGGAGCGACTTCCGGCAAGGCCTTCATTCTCGGTTTGGCCGGCGAACGCTTCTGCGTGCGTAATTCGGGCGCACACGTCGTCGTCGAGGGCATCGGCGATCATGGATGTGAATACATGACCGGCGGACGAGCCGTGATCCTGGGGCCGATCGGACGCAATTTTGCGGCCGGAATGTCCGGCGGTGTCGCCTACATCTGGGACGAGGACGACCGGGCGCGGCAGCGAATCAACACCAGCATGGTCGACCTCGAGGACATCGTCGATCCGCAGGAGATCACCGAACTCAAAACGCTCATTGAGGAACACGCCCGAGTCACGGGATCGGAGCGTGCGGAACGCATTCTTGCGACCTGGGACGTTCAATTGAGGAAATTCATCAAGGTGATGCCGCGCGATTACAAACGTGCCCTCGCCAGGCTCAACGTCGAGATGGCTGCGGTGAGTGAGGTATAAGATGGGTAAAGTTACCGGCTTCAAGGAATTCGTCAGAAAAAATCCGGCCTACGAACCGGTCGAAGATCGCATTCGTCACTGGCACGAGTTCAGCATTCCCCTCACCCAGGAAGAGAATGAAATCCAGGGCGCCCGCTGTATGGATTGCGGCGTTCCCTTCTGCCACAACGGCTGCCCGCTGGGAAACATCATCCCCGACTTCAACGATCAGGTGTATCGAGGCAAATGGCAGCAGGCGCTGCAGACGCTTTTGGACACCAACAATTTCCCCGAATTCACCGGACGTCTCTGCCCGGCACCCTGCGAGTCGGCCTGCGTTCTCAGCATCAACAAACCGGCGGTCGCCATCAAATCCATCGAACTCGCCATTATCGAACGCGGGTTCAATGAGGATTGGGTCGCGCCGCAGCCGCCGCGAAGCCGAACGGGGAAAACGGTCGCCGTCGTCGGATCGGGCCCGGCAGGCCTTGCCGCCGCCGATCAACTCAATCGATCGGGGCACAAGGTCACGGTCTTCGAACGGGCGGACCGGATCGGTGGCTTGCTGCGATACGGCATACCCGATTTCAAACTCTCCAAGGCTGTGCTCGATCGCCGCATCGAACTCATGATGGACGAAGGTGTGACCTTCCATACGGGAACCCACGTGGGTGTCGATTTACCCGCAGTGCAACTCATCGCCGATTTCGACGCCATCGTACTGGCCGGAGGATCGACGAAACCCCGCGATCTGCCCATCCCGGGCCGCGATGCGGAGGGGGTCGAATTCGCCATGCATTTCCTGACCCAGGCCAACCGGCGCATCGCCGGCGATTCGATCCTCGAAGGCAGCGACGTCCTGGCCACGGACAAAGACGTTGTCGTCATCGGCGGCGGAGACACCGGGTCGGACTGTGTTGGAACTGCCATTCGACAAAAAGCCCGCTCCGTCACGCAGATCGAAATTTTGCCCAAGCCGCCGGAATCCCGCACCTTGCAGACTCCCTGGCCGACCCACCCGGGGCCGCGCATGCTTACTACTTCGACTTCACAAGCCGAGGGCTGCGAAAGGCGCTGGGCGGTGATGTCGAAGGAATTCCTCACGGATGAGTCGGGAATATTGCGAGGCATCCGGGCAGAGGAAGCAGACTGGAGTTCGGGCCGGCCCGAAGCGCTCCCAAATAGCGAACACGAACTCCCTGCCCAACTGGCGCTGCTCGCCATGGGATTCCTCCATCCGGAGCATGCATTGCTGGATGACTTCGGTGTAGAAAAAGACGATCGCGGCAACTGTGCTTCGCACGGCTACCGCACGACACGCGAAGGCGTGTTCACCGCCGGCGACATGCGCCGAGGCCAATCGCTCGTGGTGTGGGCGATCAGCGAAGGACGGGAATGCGCGCTCGAGGTGGATGCGTATCTCAACGGCCGTCCTTCCCTTCTCGAAGCGAAAACGAAAACGCGCAGCGACGCCGTCCTGCAGATGCTGCCCTAATCCAGAAAAACCATCGATACATTAAAAACAAAACCCTCCCGGTCGCAGGGGCCTTCCGGGAGGGTCAGTCGTTCTGTGTTCGTTTTCGGGCACAGAATTCAGACTGCGAGTTCCTTCTCCATCTTCGGCGTGTACTTTCCGTAGCGCGCCTCGCCGTTCATCCTGGCGCGGTGATGATAGACCTTCTGCGCCGCGGGGACGTTTTCCACTTTTCCGGACCAGGCTTTCAGCGCCGGCGCCTGCAGCGCACGGCCGTAGGAGAAGCTGAGTTCCCAGGGGAACTTGCCCATGGCGTTCATGGCGTTCAGATTCTCGGTTGCCTGCTCGGCGGTTTGTCCGCCGGAGAGGAAGACGATCCCGGGTACGGCGGCCGGGACGGTTCGCAGGAACGTGCGCACGGTTGCTTCGGCGATCTCTTCCGGACCGGCCTGCTTTGTCGCACCCTTTCCGGAAATGACCATGTTGGGTTTCAGCAGCGTTCCTTCCAACTCGACGTTCATTTCAAACAGGGCATCGTAGACGCGGTTCAGCGTTTCAGTAGTAACCTGTTCGCAGCGGTCAATGTCGTGATCGCCGTCCATCAGAACTTCCGGCTCTACGATGGGTACCAAACCTGCTTCCTGGCACAGCGCAGCATAACGCGCCAGGGCATGTGCGTTGGCGTTCATGCATGCCACCGTCGGAATGCCGTCCCCGATGGTGATCACGGCCCGCCATTTTGCGAACTTGGCGCCCAGCTTGACGTATTCCGCCAGGCGGTCGCGCAAACCGTCCAAACCTTCCGTAACACGTTCTCCCGAAAAGCCGGCCATCGGCTTGGCGCCGGTGTCCACCTTGATTCCGGGCAGCGTGCCTTGCTTGGACAATACTTCAGGGAACGGGACGCCGTCTTTGGTGCTCTGACGGATGGTCTCGTCGTAAAGGATCACGCCGCTGATGTAATCCGCGGCGCCGTCCGTGGTGAACAACATCTCGCGGTACGAACGGCGGTTCTCCTCCGTGGACTCTACGCTGATGCTGTCGAAACGTTTCTTGATCGTTCCCGTACTTTCATCAGCCGCGAGGATGCCCTTTCCCTCGGCAACGAGTGCCTTTGCTACAGATTGCAGATCTTGCTTTGACATATATCGAACCTCCAAATAATCTCACAGAAATGCCACGCATCGTAATGCATCATTTCGTGTGGAAAAGTACAGCGTATTTTCGACCCATCGAGTTAACACTTATTGGTGCAATTGGTTTCAATCCAGGTATTTCTTCGGGTATTCGAAAAAAACCACTGCGCCGCTGTGCCGGGAAATCCTGTGCCAGGCTGTGCCGTTGAATTCGATACAAACGACTCCGCTGGTGGGTATATTGTCGAGGTCGAAATCGGAGAGGTAATTCACCAGTCCGGTGATACCCGGATTATGACCGAAGAGCATCACTTCCCGATAGATACTATCGAAGTCATGTACGACCTCGAGCAAATCCGCGACACTTGCGTCATAGATTTTCGCCTGCGTGACGATTTCCTCAAGCGGATACCCGATTTCCTCAGCGATGATTTTAGCACTATTTACCGCTCTTTTTGCGGGACTTGAAAAAATGATCTCCGGCCGCACACCCCGTTTGGCGAGCAGCTTGCCCATAAACGGGGCGTCGCGTTTGCCGCGTTTGTTCAAGGGACGTTCGAAGTCGGATAGACCGGGATTTTTCCAGCTCGATTTCGAATGCCGGACGAGATAGAGCTTCTTCACGGATGATTCTGTGCTCGACAACTGGGGCGAACGTCCTTATTCTTTCGTCTGTATCATTTGATGTTCTCGATCTCGCTCTCCAGCGCATCGAGTTGGCCGAGTACATTTTCGAGGCCTTTATCGATTTCCTTCAAGTGCTTCTCCTCGTGCAGCACGAAGCGCCGGTAGGGTGCGAGCGCCTCCCGCAATCTCCCGATCGATTGTTCCAGTTCTCGTTCGAAACTCTCCCGCAGTACAGTCCCGAGCCTGGCACGCAGTTCACGGACCTTCGTGCGCAATTCCTTCTTCGCACGACCGCGCCGGAAGGGAATGATGGCGAAACCGAGCACACCCAGCACGCTGGCGGCGATGATGCCCGTCGCGTCAGCCGTTGCGCCCACGAGAAGCGCATTCAAGACAATCCCCAGACCCACGGCGCCGACTTCGACCAGACCCATCATGGCGATCGATTCCTGCACCGTCGTCACCAGCCTCGCTGCTTCTGTTTGCTTGTCGTAGCTTTTAATCACGCCATCCGCTTTAACACCGATGTTGTCCAGCAGCTGCCGGCGATTGTATGCAAAGCCGCTGGAAGCCTCTTCGGCGGCGGCACGCAGCGAATCCGTCTCGCGCCGGCGGCTCAGTTCTTCGGCCATCAACCGCCACTGGCGAATCTCGCGCTCGACCATCCAGTCGACGATCTCCTGCACGTCGGCGGCGATTTGATTCGGCGTCTCCCCAACCACGTCGTCTTCGAAATCCTGGCGCAGCCGGCCGCCGCGCAGCATGTCGCGAACCTTCAAAAGCCGCATTCGATCGTCGATGAATTCCTCGCCGCGCAATCGCATTTCCAAGAGTTTGTTATCGATGCTGAGCCAATGACGCTCGTATTCGGCATCGGTGTCTTCCGCATACAACTTGAGATGGCGCTCGACTTTGTCCAACACCTGTACGTCTTCGGAGAGAATTTCCAGCCTTGAATTCGCCAGTTCGTCGTACTGTCGGCCGATTTTCCGCGCCACGCCCAGCGGACTGAGCAGCTTCAAGCGGATGCGGTCCGTCTGCGTGAGACTCTCCAACAAGTATTTGCGAAAATCGGCGAACTCGTCACTCTTCGCGGCGCGCCCGGATGTATCCGAACCGTCTGCCTTTTCGAGCGCCCGCCGGGCGGAGAAGGAAAACATGTGTGGAGAGAGTTTCAGCAATTCCTGTACGCCGCCGCGCACGAACTCGCGCACCTCATCGATCGATTGCTGATCTTCGAGGATATCGATCTTGTTGATCGCCACGACGATCTTCTTGCCCCATTCCTGAATGTGCTCCAGAAAAGCCCGTTCGCTTTCCGTGAATGGGCGGTCCGCCGAGGTGACGAAAATCACCAGATCGCTGCGGGGAATGAATTCCCGCACGATGGATTCGTGATGCCGCAGGACGGCGTTCGTCCCCGGCGTGTCGACGATGTTGACTTCGCGCAGGAATTCCGCAGGGTAGCGCACCACGCGCACGTCCTTGGCGACGAATTCGGGCGCCCCCTCCTCGCCGTAGCGCACGACATAGATCCGGTCCGTGGTAGGGGTGACACCCTGGGGCAAGTACGCCTTCCCCAGCAGGGCGTTGATCAAGGCCGACTTTCCGCTGTTGAATTCGCCGACCACCACAAGCAGGAACAACTCGTCCAGCTGCTGCAATGCCTGCTGTAAATGTTCGAGGTCCGCAGGAGTCGTCTCCCAATCTCGGAGCAAGTCGATCAACTGCTCGATTTGTTTGCGCTCGGCTTCCCAGAGTTCGCTTTGACGATCATCCAATAGCGTCGGGAACGTCATAGAATGCTCCTCGTGAGACACATCCGCTTCGATATCACGATCCGGGCACCCGCAAGTTCAACGCTCGATCCAGATCATGTAGTTCTGTGGCACATCGATCGGTGAAGGCACGTAGCCAAACACGTAAGCTTTCCAGACGCCATAAGAAGGTGAACTATGGCTGAGAACCAGGATGGGTGCCGCATCGAGCAGATATTGTTCGGACTGCCGGTACAATTCTAACCGAAGCTCCGGATTTTGTGCCGTCCGCGCCGCTTCGATCAGGCCATCATATTCAGGATCATTATAATATGCATGGTTTTGTGATGAGGCGCTGTGGAAGAGGACATCCAGGAAATTCTCCGGATCGGGATAATCCGCACACCAGCCCTCCAACAACAAATGGCCGTAATTTCCGGCATCCACCTGATCGTAATAACTCAGCCAATCGATCCCCTCGACCTGAATGTCGACATCCAGCACGTCTTTCCATGTGTCCACCAGGAATGCCGCCGCACTGGAATAGTAGCCGCTCGAGCTTCCCAGGGTCCAAATGATCTCAGGCGGTTCTGTTCCTGGCGCGTAATAATCCGATTCAGCGAGATAATCGCGCGCCAGTTCGGGATCGTAAATCGGGGGTCGGACGTCTTCACTGACCCCCGGCATACCGGGCGGAAGCAGCCCGCGTCCCACAACCGCTTCTCCGTTGGTGAGCGCTTCGACGTAACGCTCGCGATCTACGGCGAGAACGAACGCCTTGCGCACGAGGGGATCGTCGAACGGAGGCAGGCTGGTGTTGAACGTCACGTAGCTCGTACATAAACCCGTCTCGGAGATCACCGTGCCGTAGAAGCCGTCCCGGGGATCTTCGGCGCGTTCAAGTTGATCGCGTGTGAGACCGGTGAAATCGACCTCCCCTGTTTGATACAGACTCTGGGTGTAGCCCGCGTAAATCAGATAGGCCACGAAATCCAGATGCGGCGCTTCTGCGGAATAAAACGGATTGCGCTCGAGAAGGAAGAACGTCTCTTCGAGATGCTGTACGTGCCGGAACGGGCCGGTTCCGTTCGGGTGATTGGCCCAATTCGGGAAACCGACTTGATAGCGATCGACCACCCAGGAGACTGGGTAGGTGAGTTTGGCTAAAAAATAGGGCTTCGGTCCATCGACACGGACTTCCAGGGTGTGCGCATCAATGACGCGGACGCCTTCGATCGAATCTGCCTCTCCCGCATGAAAATCCAGCAGCCCGACGATGTCTCCCATGTAAAGGGAAACCGTCTCCGAATTTGTTTCCGGGCGGGCGGCACGCTCCCAACTGAAGAGGACATCGTCCGCCGTAACGGGACGCCCATTGTGAAAGCGAGCCCGTGGATTCAAGTGAAACGTATACACCGTTCCGTCTTCATTGACGTCCCAACCCTGCGCCAATGCGGGTTTCACCTTCATCTGTGGATCGAGAACGACGAGGCCGCTGAAAATATCCCCGATCATTCCACTGCCCCCAAAATGGGTGAGTGCCGGATCGAGCGTCAACGGTTCACTGCCTGCAAGTACCAGGGCATTCTCGCGGGGAAAGTCACGCGGCATACCGGGCTCGAGACGGAAGCTTTTCAGCGTCGAAAGAAAGGCCGCCAGGAACGAAACCGAATCTTCTTCAGGATACGTGGAGAGAAACATGTACGCAGCCGCGCTCGTCTCGACTCTGGCGACGGCCCAGCCCTCTATGCCGGATTCGGATCCCGGTCGAAGGCGACCGGCGCGGAACCCGCCGGACGGACCTGCATCCGTCTCGAAGCTGTCCTCGAACGTAGTTTCTCCGATTGCATCTTCCCCCAGCCAGACCGCCAGAATTTCATCCAGCGCATTCGCCGGATCGATCGAAGGTCCCGGAATGGTGACCAGGATTCGAGCCCCATCGACAGGATCGACCATCGAACTCAACGCAAAACCATCTCCCGGCTCATCCACTTCCCAATTCATGGGCGGTTCCAGGGAAAACATGGCTTCATCGTTGAAGTATCGAACCGGTTCGTAGTCCGTTGGCAAATCCGGATTCTCGTCCACCGGCGCGGTGGATGCGGAGACCGGCTGCGATGTTGACGAAGTGGCCGCTTCTTCAACGTCGCGCGCATTGCACGACGTCAGCCCGGCGAATCCGGCCAGCACGAGGGCGAGTGTGAATACTATTCTGGGTGGGAATCGATCAGTCACGCGTTCCTCCACCGGGCAGCCGATTCCTTCTGCGCTGCAACCACCAGACAATGCCCATCAAAACAATAACGCCCAGGATCACCAATCCGATCCCCCACGGAAAGGATGAAACATCCCCTGCAGGATTTTCGCTGCCGGTCTCCGGCGTAGAGGCTTCGATCGGAGGCTTCTCGCCGCTGGTTTGAACGGAAGAAGATTCGATGACGTAAGGTTGGATCGTCGGGAAAACGGTCGGCGTCGCTTCATGAGCCGTCGCATCGAGTGAATCCGTGCTCGCACCGACCGACTCCCGCCATACTCGATCCAATCCATCCGCATCGAAGCCGTACACCTTTTCAAGCGCGGTGTCGTAACGATAACCGTCCTGAAAGGCTTGCAAGAGCGCCAGCATCGACCCCTGCCCGTACTCATCGATCAAGAATTCGACCAGGCTGTACGATTGTGCGTAGGACAGCTGGGCTATTTCCGTGTGCTCGGCGAAACTGTCGCTCAACGAGCGAACCGAAAGGAGCTGATCGTCATCGATCGCTTCACTGAGTAGGTACTCCGAATAGTCGTCCAGGCCGCCTTCGGCATACATCGCCAGACCTTCATTCAGCCATGTGGGTATGCTGCTGTAGCAGTGATCGACGGCGCTGCCAACCATCACGTGGGCAAATTCGTGGGAGATCGTATCGATTCCCCAATCCAGGTTGTCGGGCGAGATTCCGATGATCACGATCGCAAACCCGGAATAGGCCAGGCCGCCCGCCCAGCTTGGTTCGAAGAGTATGGCGTCACGCAGGTCATCAAAATCCTTATAAATATAAAGATTAACGTCCCGATCCAGGTGTGTCCCAATGTCGAGCTCCAAAAGGTCTTGGGCTTCCACGGCAGCGTCCAGGAGGCGATTGGCGAAGGTTTCATCGCCTGCATACCAATGCAGATAGACATTTCCGGATTGAACGGTCCTCCAGGCATGCGCACGATCGATCCACGTCAACCACTGTTTTTCTGTCCTCAGCTCGATCCCGCCTGCGTCGACCACGTGCCAGCGCCACCACAACCTTGCGCCAGGAGGCAGCGACCCCGTCCGGCGCATGTTCCACACCCAATACGTATTCACGTCGTAGCCGGGTTGGAAATCATCCGGGATCACCCGATTGACGTCGGTCACGCAGCTGCTGACGTCGAGACCGTATTCCAATTCCACGACTTCGATGAGGACGTCACTCTCCAGTTCGATCGTAAATTCGATCTCCTCCGGAAAGTTAAGTGTCGCTTTCGCCTCGACGATCTGAATGCCGGCTTGCTGCCGAAATTGAAATCCGGATAGCAGCATGCCCAGCACGAAAACCAGCAGTGTTCGATATCTTTGCATCATTCCAGCACCAGCTTCTGTGAACTGTCGAAGGTCAATACCTTCAAACGAAACCAAACGGTCCGAAGCAGAATGAAGGCCTTGTATGTTTTTGCTTGGGGATGGATACTCCCCCGACGCTCATGGTTGGACCAGGTATTTGTAGTATGCCGGCTGCCAGGTGTGCCGTGCGGTGCCGATGACGACCAGGACCGCCTCGTCGAATTCATCGCCGATCGTCAATTCGAACTCGGTGGATTGATCCTCGTCCAGAGGCAGCTCGCGGACGCGGGTCTCACGTCCGGTCTCGATCAAGACGAGCCGATACGTCTGCGGCAGGTGATTGTACAGGCGCACGAAGCCCGCCGCATCCCAGTCCCCGTCCCCGGATTCGAAATCTTCTTCATAGTCGATTGCTTTGATGGAAAGATCGTCCAACAACAAGCCGTCACCGTTGACGGCTGCGTCGGTGATGTACTCGAAACGCAGCAAGATTTGCTGTCCCGCGAACGCCGACAGATCGACGCTTTCACGAATCCAAGCCGATGTACTCGGATCGCCGCTGTGTCCCGTGTATCCCCAGCCGTAGGAATTTCCCGTCGGATTGGTATCCGTTCCGGAGGGCGTCTCTACGAACTGCCAGGTCTCCCCGCCATCTGCGGAGGCCAGCAGATACAAGTAATCCCAGTCCTCTTCGATGTCATACCAGACCCAATAATCGAAGTTGATGTCGCCGCTCACCTCGCTGAAATCGAAGCTGCGCGTCAAGGTCATGTCGGACGTGTCGCCGCGGTTTGACCAAAACGCATAATCCCCGGAATGGGCGTCTTCCGGAACGACCCGCACGCTTGGAAGCCCCTGGAAATCGGCAGTGAACGTACCCGTACAGGTAAATTCAATGTAATCAATGCCATATTGTTTGACGTCCTGTACCTGTTCATCGCCAGGGCATTCGAAGAAGGAGACAGCAGGCCGCGGCGTGGGAGGATCGTACGATCGGTAGCTGTATTCCCCGTTCGAGATGGACGGGTCATTCAACCACATCGCCACACTCCAATCCGAATACACATCATCGGCGCCGACTGCAGCGCCGGATAACGCACCGGAAGAAGCCTCGCTTTCGAGAACGCGATCGATCGAATCCAGGCCGTTATCGGGATTGGCAACCACATCCTGCGTGGTCTCGGCGCCGAAGCGATCCATGAAATAGGTAATGAAGAGAAAAGCCTGGCCGTAGTGCGCCGAACTGTCCTCCCCACTGGGCCAGTAATCGAGGGTCTTATCGGTATCGCTGGCGTAGAGATAATCGACCCCGCCGACGTCATAGCCGTTCAACAAGACGGCAAATTCCGAGAAGCCCTCGTTCATCCAGGTACTTTCGTTGCTGTCTCGATACCAATGGATCATGTGTTGGAATTCATGGGCCAGCACGCCGTAAGTAAACTCCTCACGCAGAAAGACGTTGTCCGCGCTGATGTAGAAAATCTCATGTGCGTTCGAATACGGATGAACCAGAGGCGAGTACTCATCGATGGAGCCGTACAAACCGGCCACGTTGTATCCCAGGCCGCGGGCAAAAAGAATGTAGAGATGTACGTCCCCATCCACACCGGGAGACCATTCTTCGCCGAAAAATTCCCGGTCCTTCGGATAGATGCTGTTTTCGAACGTATCCACCAGAGCCACCGCATCTTCTTCGTTATAACTCACGCCGTCCTCGACCCAGAAGTAGACGTGGTCGGTGATGTAAGCCAAACTGGCAGTGATCTCGAAGCTCTCCCCCTCTTGATTGTCTGTGATCCAGAAGGATTCCTTCGCACCGATGGGGATCGGATCGGCGTGCTCGCGCAGCACGATAGGGACATCGTCGACGCCTCGAAAGCGCTCCGCCAGAGATCTCGGATCGGCTTCGGGCACGATGGTGTCAGCCAGACTCGCCCGCATCTCACGCGCCAATTCGAGATCGACGTCTTCCTGAATCATCGCATCGAAGATCGTAGGCGAAGATGACTCTTGCGTTACGGATTCACCGGGGCTTTCGGTCGGTGTGCTTTGCGCCACTTGCTCTGACGAGAATACCGAGTCGACCGCATCGCCGAGCAGCACAATCGTCAAGACGGCCACCGCAATACAGAAAAAGACCACCAAAGTCGTGACCAGGCCGATCGAAAACCAGACCGCCGGTTTTTGCTCATCTGTTGACATCAATCCACTCCAAAAATTAGGTATCCAGGATTATATCGGATTATGGCTGACGGCGATGGATGAGGGTTTTATCATCCGGACGAACGATCGGAAGCCGCACCGTGAAACGGCTGCCATGCCCAAGCGTACTCTCTGCGACGAGACGGCCGCCGTGCAGTTGTACGATCTCACGCGAAATCGCCAGGCCCAATCCCGCCCCGCGTTTCTTTCCTGTGGTGCGGGATTTCTCCAATTGATAAAAACGCTCGAAAATCCGAGAGAGTTCTTCCGCTGGTATTCCTGGGCCCTGGTCAGCCACGTGAATGGAAATCCAGCCATTTTCCAGGTCTGCGCTGAGCGTAACCTTGCCCCCTTCCGGTGAGTGATCGACGGCGTTGTCGATCAGATTGGTGAACACCTGCGCCAGGCGATCACCATCTCCGACGATGGTCGGCAGCACCGGAAGCTGGTTGTGCAGTTCGATTTTGTTTTCACGCGCACGGAGATCGAGCCGGTCCATGACGCTCTGGACAAGCTTCTCCAGCATTACCGGTTCGCGTTGGAATTCCACCTGTCCGGCATCGAGACGCGCCAGGTCCAGCAAATCTTCAACCAGGCGCCGCAGACGATCGGATTCGTCGAAAATGACCTGTGCCGCATGCTCGATGGTCTGGCGGTCTTCCGCCGTTCCATCCAGTATGGCCTGCGCAAAGCCCTGGATCGAAGTCAACGGCGTCTTCAACTCGTGGGAGACGTTGGCCACAAAATCCCGCTGAGCCCTACGGCTGGACTGCACGCGGGCGACCATGTCGTTGAAGGCCAGCGCCATATTCTCCGCCTCGAGCGGTCCGCCGCTCTCGATGCGCTGCTCGTAATCCCCTGCTGCGACGGCACGCGCCGCGCCGGCGGCCTTGCTCCACGGCGCGGCGACCCAGCGGGCGATCAACCAGGCGAGCAGTGCGGAGATTACCAGCGCCAGAATCCCCATTCGCAGCAGCGGCTGTATCAATTCATTTCCCCACGTGGACAGGCGCCTGAGCGAGTTTGAAGGCGCCGCCAGGACGACCCAGCGCCCGTTGGATATGCGGGTGGAAACGAAGATCCACGAGCCTGAAATCAGTGTTCCAAACTTGCCCCGCTCGATCGAGTCGCTCTGCACGATCGTCTGCTGCATGTCCTGCGGTATCTTGCGCGCTCCCGGACGGCTGTCGACCAATACGCTGCCCATGCCGTCGAGGATTATGATCCGCACGTCGGCCTGCTGGTCCACGCGGTCCAAGAACTGCGGCAGGCGATCGGGAGGGAGATCGGCCAGCACGTTCGCTTGCTGCACGTCGAGTGTGCCGCGCAAGACCTCCAGGCGACGATACTCCAGCCGCTCCAGATTGGCGAGCACGACGAAGATCAGGCTTAAAACCACCGGGATCACGATAATTCCGGCGTACAGCAGGAAGGTCAGGAACAAGCGCGAACGCAGGGAGCGAAGCACGCGATTACTCACACACCAATTTGTAACCCACGCCCGTCACCGTCTCGATGCACACCTGCTCGCTGTTCGACAACCGCTTGCGCAGGCCGGCCACGTGCACGTCGACGGTGCGGGTCTGGCCGTAGAAATCGAAGCCCCAGACCCGTTCGAGCAGCTGTTCGCGCGTGAGCACGATGCCGTGATTCTCACAGAACGCCAGCAGCAGATCGAATTCCTTGGCGCGTAAATCGACTGCTTCCCCGGCGACTCGGACCTCTCGACGCGCCGGATCGACGCGCAGGTCGCCGAGTTCCAAAGGAGCCGTACTCTCACGTGGCGCTCGATCCCTGCGGCGCAGAATCGCTTTCACCCGGGCGACCAGTTCACGCGGATTGAAGGGTTTGGTCATGTAATCGTCGGCGCCCAATTCCAGCCCGACGATCTTGTCCACGTCGTCGTCGCGGGCGGTGAGCATGATGATGGGCACGTCCGATTCTGCCCGCACCCGCTGGCAGACCTCGAAACCGTCGATCTCGGGCAGCATGATGTCCAGGACGATCAGCGCCGGTTTTTGGCTGGCAATTTCCTGCAGCGCCTGGGCACCGTCGCTCGCCGCACAAACCTGAAAACCGTCTCGTTCCAGATACATGCGCGCCAGATCGATGATGTTGGCCTCATCGTCGACGACAAGAATCTTCTCGCCCGTCATGCCTTACCCTCCACACCTGCAGCTCCCATCACGACAGGAACCGTACACTCGAGGCATCCTCAATCCCCCAACAGCCCACCCACGACGGCGACAGCCTCGATCTCCACCGCCGCTCCTTTGGGCAGCGCCGCCACTTCCACCGTCGAGCGGGCCGGCGGTTCGTTGGGGAAAAACTCCGCATAAACAGCGTTCATTTTGGCAAATTCACCCATGTCCTGCATGAAAACCGTCGTCTTGACCACGTTCTCCAACGAAGTTCCGCCTGATTTGAGAATTCCGGACAGATTCGTCAGCGCCTGGCGTGTCTCCGCCTCGATTCCGCCGGCTACCAGTGCCCCACGCTGCGGATCGATTCCCAGCGTGCCGGATACGAACACCAGGTCTCCGGACTTTATCCCCAACGAATACGGACCGATGGCCGCAGGCACATCGTCCGCGATCAGGACGTCGCGTCTCATCATCATGATTTTTCACCTTCTGGATTTCGGACCGATCACGATTGTACGTCGAGGTCGGTGAAGTGGCAACGAGACGAAAGTAAGGGCGGCCCGGCGGGTCGCCCTTACAAAATCGATTTCCTGCGTGATAACGAAGTTACCCACAGACGGTTTACACGACGATGTTGACCAGCCGGCCGGGAATGACGATCACCTTTTTCGGCTGCTTGCCTTCCATGAAGCGTTGAACGGTTTCGCTGCTCAACGCCTGCGTTTTCGCATCTTCCTCACTGATCCCAGCCGGAACGGTGATGCGTTCGCGCAGCTTGCCGTTGACCTGCACGATCAAAGTGATCTCATCTTCTTTCGCCAGTTCGGGATCGAACTGCGGCCACGACTGCAGGTGGATGGAATACGGCTTGCCCAGACGCGCCCACAATTCCTCGGCGATGTGCGGAGTCTCTGGCGCCATTAACAACAGCAGCGCCTCCACGGCCTTCTTGAAGCCTGGTGTATCTGTCAGTCCGGCGTAATTTACCTCGTAGATGGCGTTGGTCAGTTCCATCAAGGCGGAGATCACCGTGTTGAATTCGAATTGCTCCAGGTCACGAGACACCTGTCGGATCGTCTGGTGTACCTTGCGCGTCAGGTCGCGGGTTTGCTCCGGTTTTTCGTCTCCCGTCTCGACGTCCGCCGTTTCGAGCACCAGCGTCCAAACCCGGTTCAGCCAGCGCACCACGCCCTGGATGTTTTCGGGACTCCAGGGACCGCCCTCCGACCAGCGATATCCGAACATCAGGTAGCCCCGCACGGTGTCCGCGCCATACATCGCCACCTGTTCGTCGGGATCGATCACGTTGCCGCGCGACTTACTCATGCGCTGGCCGTCCGGCCCCAGGATCTGGCCCTGGTTGCGCAGCTGCAGCATCGGCTCGGGTCCTTCGGTGATACCCATGTCGCGGAGGGCTTTGTGGAAGAAGCGGGTGTAGATGAGGTGCATGGTGGCATGCTCCATGCCGCCGGTGTAGGTGTCGACCGGCATCCAGTAGTCGTACTCTTTGGGATCGAACGGCGCTTTGTCGTAATGGGGGCTGAGATAGCGCAGGTGGTACCACGAAGAACACATGAAGGTGTCCATCGTGTCCGTCTCGCGCTCCGCCGGTCCGCCGCATTTCGGGCACTGCGTATTTTTCCAGGTGGGATGGAATTTCAACGGACTTTCCCCGGTCGGCTTCCACTCCACGTCGTCGGGAAGTTCGATCGGCAGCTGGTCCTCCGGAACGGGAACGATGCCGCATTTCTCACAGTAGACCATGGGAATCGGCGCGCCCCAGTAGCGCTGCCGCGAGATCAGCCAATCGTGCAGGCGGTAATTCACCGCAGCCTTGCCGACGCCCTTTTTCTCCAGATAGGCGTTGGTTGTGTCGACGGCGCTTTCACCCGGCGTCCCGCTCAGCGGACCGGAATGGATCATAGTGCCATATTCGGCGTGGTAGAGTGCGTCCCGGTAATATTCCACACCCCAGAGCATTTCCATGACCGAACGGTTATCCTTCACGTTGGGTTCCAGACTCTTGCAGCGAGCCAGGATCTTCTCATCTGCTTCGGCGGAATCCCAGGGCATCACTTCGTCGTGGAAGATGAACAGCCACTGGGTTCCCACGATTTCGATCCAGGCGCCGGTTTTAATGTGTGCTTTTGCGATCTCGATGTAGTTGGCGACCTTTCCGAGCGGTATCTCGATCTGGAACACGCCGTCGCGCTTCTCGAAGGGGATTTTCTCCGCTTCCAGCGCTTCAGCGAATCCGTCCTTCACGGTTTGCATGAGGGCGACCGATTTGGTCAGCCCGTCCGGACGGTCTATCACCGGGATAATCGGCAGGCCGTATTTCAATGCGAATTCGAAATCGCGTTCGTCGTGGGCGGGTACGGCCATGATCGCCCCGGTCCCGTAGGTCATCAGCACGTAATCGGCGATCCAGATCGGAATGCGTTTCTCGTTCACCGGGTTGATGGCGTAGCCGCCGGTGAAGACGCCCGTCTTCTCCTTATCCAGCGCCTCGCGTTCGATGTCAGCCTGGCGTGCCGCCTGATGCACGTAGGCTTTCACTGCCTCCGCCTGAGCTTCCGTGGTGATCTTCTCCACCAGGGGATGCTCCGGCGCCAGCACCATGAAAGTCGCGCCCCAGAGCGTGTCCGGACGCGTGGTGAACACGGGAATCGGGTCGCCGTCTTCAGTTTGGAAAGTCACGCTTGCGCCTTCGCTGCGACCGATCCAGTTTTCCTGCAGGATGCGCACGGGATCGGGCCAATCGATGGTCGAGAAGTCGAGCAGCTCATCGGCGTAGTTCGTGATGCGGAAAAACCACTGGTCGAGGTTCTTCTTGATCACCGGCGTCTTGCAGCGTTCGCAGTGCCGGTCCTCACCCCAGACCTGTTCCCGGGCCAGGGTGGTGTTGCAGTGGGGGCACCAATCCACCGGTGACATTTTCTTGTAGGCCAGGTCGTTCGCGTACATTTTCAGGAAGAACCACTGCGTCCAACGGTAATATTCCGGGTCGGAGGAAATCGCCTGACGCGACCAATCCCACATCGCGCCCATACTGCGCAGCTGGCGCTGCATGTTGGCGATGTTCTTGTAAGTCCATTCCTTGGGATGAATGCCGCGTTCGATCGCCGCGTTTTCGGCCGGCAAACCGAAGGCGTCGAATCCGATGGGGTACATCACATTGAGGCCCTTCATGCGCAGGTAGCGGGCGCGTGCGTCCGAAGGCGTCATGGCGAACCAGTGACCGATGTGCATGTCGCCCGATGTGTAAGGAAGCATGGTCAGGAAATAGTATTTCTTCTTCTTGGGATCGATTTCCGCTTTGTAAAGCTGATCCGTTTCCCAACGCGCCTGCCACTTCGGTTCGATTTCGCCGGGGTCGTACCGCTCGATCCAGGCACGCTCCGGGGTGCGTTCTTGCGCTTCCTTTTTCTTACCCATCTACGTCCTCCACACGAACAACTTCCCTCGGACAATCCCGTTCCGCTTCACAAAAAAACCTTCGTCCGTTCAGGGACGAAGGTGCGCTCCGCGGTACCACCCTGCTTCCCGACCGTTTGGAAAAAGAAGTGTCTGCCAGCGTCATCGGGCTGCTCGGATCGCGCTAACGGGCGATTCCCGCTCTCGACTACTTTGTTCGCCGGGAGGGCTTGTCCAAAATGGACGGCAGGCGAGTTCAGCCTTTTCTACGGCGTCCCGTGACCGCCTTGCCGGGCTTTCACCCTCCCCGACTCGCTGACGGATGGCCTACTACTCCTGCCAAAGCCGGATATTCAAATGGTTTGGTGGACCCAGTGGGATTCGAACCCACGACCTCCTCAATGCCATTGAGGCGCGCTCCCAACTGCGCCATGGGCCCGGGAGTGGACCTGGCGGGATTCGAACCCGCGACCTCATCAGTGCGATTGATGCGCGCTCCCAACTGCGCTACAGGCCCCCGCCGAGGTGTTGGCATTGTACTTCAGCGCCATATCACTGTCAAGAAACGCATTGATCTCCACTTCCGCCGCAACTATAATGCCATGTAGGAGGAGCGCATGCATGCAGACCGCATCACCCGGCTGAAGCAGGTTATTAAGGACAGTGAACTGGATGCGCTGGCGCTCAACCCAGGCCCAACGCTTTCCTACCTCACGGGTCTTTCCTTCCATCTACTGGAACGGCCCATCCTGGCCCTCTTCAGCGCCGATGCCGATCCAACGCTCATCGTCCCAGATCTGGAACGCGGCAAAGCCGATTCCGTGGACTTCGATCTGCAGCTTTTCAGCTACGATGAATCGGCCAGTTCGCGTGCAGAAACGTTCCAGAAAGCCTGCCAATCACTCAACAGTTATCGGGTGGGCGTGGAACCGCTGCGCATGCGCGTGATGGAGCTGCGTCTGCTGCAGGAACACTCGCGCCAGGCGACGTTCGTTTCCGGCGAGGTGATCCTCAATGAACTGCGCATCATTAAAACGCCAGAAGAAATCGAGATCATGCGCAAGGCGGTCGTGGCGGCCGAGGAAGCGCTCGAAGCGATCATCCCGCTCATCCGCACCGGCATGACCGAGCGCGATCTGGAAGCGGAACTCACCCTGCAGCTGCTGCGTGCCGGCTCGGAATCCGAATTCCCCTTCGATCCCATCGTGGCCGGCGGAGTCAACAGTGCCCTGCCCCACGCCACGCCCACAGAGCGAACGCTCCAGACGGGCGACCTGCTGATCCTCGACTGGGGTGCTCGGGTGAACGGCTACATCTCCGACATCACACGCACGTTCGCGCTCGGCGAGATCGACGAGGAATTGAACACCATCTACGAAGTCGTCCGGGCCGCCAATAAAGCAGGCAGGGAGGCCGTGCGTCCGGGAGCACCATGCGGCGAAGTCGACCGGGCTGCACGCAGCGTCATCGAAGACGCCGGCTACGGCGCGTTTTTCATCCACCGCACCGGCCACGGCATCGGTCTGGAAGCGCACGAGCCTCCCTATATCCGGGAGGATAACGAGCGCATTCTGCAGCCGGGAATGACCTTCACCGTCGAACCCGGAATCTACCTTCCCGGTCGCGGCGGCGTGCGTATCGAGGACGACGTTCTGGTCACATCGGACGGCGTCGAGAGCCTGACGACGTATTCACGTAAACTGGAGACGATCTCATGACACAAATCATGAAGGGCGGCCAACCCTTCTTCCTGCCCGGTGGGAAGACCGGCTGTCTGCTACTGCATGGATTTACCGGCACACCCAACGAAATGCACTGGATGGGAGAGTATCTTAACGGCCGCGGCTTCACCGTTCTTGCGCCGCGCCTCTTCGCCCACGGCACACAGCTATCTGACATGTATCGCGCACGCTGGAAGGACTGGGTCGCGTCGGCAGAAGACGGTTATTACCTGCTTAAAGGGAGCTGCGAGAAGGTCGTCGTTGCCGGATTGTCGCTGGGAGGGTCATTATCACTCTATCTCGGCACGGAACTTCCCGTTTGGGGCGTGATCGCCATGGCCGCGCCGTATGAAATCCATGATCCCACGGTCCGGCGGCTGCGGCCAGTATTGCCGCTCCTCAGCACCATCTACAAATCCAGAACCAAAAAAGGCCCCTCCGGCATATTCGACCCGATGGCGGACAAACTGCACGTGGATTATGCAGGCTATCCCGTGCGCGGCGGATACGAGCTTCAGGAATTTCTGGCGGAAATGCGCGGCAATCTACGCCGACTTCAGAAACCGCTCCTGCTGATCAATTCCAAGTTTGACGACACAGTAACCCCAGAAGATGCGCGGGCGATTTGCGATGCCGTACCCTCCACGGACAAGCAGATCCTGATGTTGGAAAAGGGCGGACATAACATCCCGCGCGATCTGGCACGCCAGACGGCTTTCAAGGCCGCGGGAGATTTCATCCAGCGTGTGACGAGTGAACCCGGATGAGCTGCGTCCAGGCCGGAGCGGAACCCTTCTTCATTCCCGCTGGAGAGACGGGATGCCTGCTAACTCACGGTTTCACCGCCTCACCGCAGGAAGTGCGTGAACTGGGCACACACCTGGCGCAGCATGGCTGCACCGTGCTGGGTGTACGTCTGTTCGCTCACGGTACAAAAATGGAGGACATGAACCGCGCCCGCTGGACGGACTGGCTCGGAAGTGTCGAAGACGGCTATTATTTACTCCGCAACTGCTGCAAACGCATCTTTTTCATCGGCTCATCCGTCGGCGGATCGCTCTCGCTGATCCTGGCAACCGAATTCCCGAACGCCGGAGTCGTGACCCTGGCCACGCCCTTCCGCCTGCCGCCCAACCGGCGCCTGGAACGTCTCAAGCCGTTCATGAAGCCGTTGAGCCACATGCTGCCCGCCATCGCCAAGGGATCCCCGGACTGGCACGACCCCAAAGCCCAGGACGAGCGTGTGGCCTACTCGGGCTACCCGCTGCGGGCCATCCTCGAGTTGGAGCCGCTGCTGGCCGCCATGCGGAGCGCGCTGCCGAAGATGCGCGTGCCGGCGCTCTTGATGCACTCGAAGAACGACCGTTTCATACCGCCCGATCACATGCAGCAGATCTACGAACACCTGGGATCTTCCGACAAACGCATGGTCTGGGTCGAAGACAGCAGTCACGTGATCACCTGTGACGCCGAACGGACGGTGGTGTTTAAGAACGTGACCGCGTTCGTCCAGCGCATCGCCGCATCTAGCCCAGAAGGAGTCTGAGTGATGAATCCGTGGCTCGAGTGGGGTATCCCGGTCATCGAATGGCTGCAGTCGCTTGGGGAGTGGCTCGTCGTGCCGATGAAATTCTTCACCTACCTCGGCAACCAGGAATTCTACATCCTGATCATGCCCACGATCTTGTGGTGCTTCGATGCCGTGCTTGGATTCCGCATCGGGCTGCTCCTGCTTACCAGCGGTTCCGTCAACAACATCTTGAAAGTGGTTTTTGGATTTCCCCGCCCGTATTGGGTCAGCACGGAGATCAAAGCCTTCGGCTGGCGGCCGACCTTCGGGCTGCCTTCCGGACACGCCCAAAACGCGGTTGCCATCTGGGGCGGATTGGCCGTCTGGCTGCGCAAACGCTGGTTGACGGTCGTCTGCGTCCTGCTCATCTTATTCATATCCATCTCGCGCCTCTATCTGGGCGTCCATTTTCCTACGGACACGTTTGGCGGCTGGCTGGTCGGAGCGATCCTGCTGGTGTTGTTCGTCAAATTGGAAAAGCCCATCCGCGAACGGATCAGCACCATGAAAGCCGGGATCCAGATCGCGATCGCCTTGCTCGTCTCCCTCGCCTTCATCGGCGTCGGTCTGGGGGTTAACCATCTGGCGGTGCAGCACTCCATTCCGGAAGCGTGGCGCGAAACCGCAAGCCTGGCGCAGCCCGCAGGGCTGGTGGACCCGCTGGCCCTCGACGATCTGATCACCGCCAGCGGTTCTCTGTTCGGACTGGCGGCCGGTGGGGTGCTGCTCTTCCGTTGGGGTGGATTCAGCGCCCGGGGCTCGTGGGGGCAGCGCGCCCAGCGCTACTTCGCGGGCATGCTCGGCTTGCTGGTGATTTACGTCGGCCTCAAGCTCCTTTTCCCCTCCGGTCACGGCGTTCTTGCTTACGGCTTGCGCTACCTGCGCTTCGCCGCCCTGGCGTTCTGGGCGGCTTACGTGGCGCCGAGGTTGTTCGTCCGGTGGGGGATGGCGTAGAAATAGGTCGATCAAGCCTGCTGATATAGATTCCCGCGGTATCTTTCTCGGAGATTAACTAAGACCTTTTTTGTGCTTCCATCTCCCGCAGCAGGAACCAATGACCCATGCGGTCGGCGGCCTTCTTCGGCGCGCGGTCGTAGTACACGTCGAAGACGCGGCCGTCTTCCACTCGCACCCGGAAGAAAAACCGCCCCACGCCCCACGAGCCGCGCTGTTCGGCGACGCGCAGGTGCTCCTCGGACATGTTGCGGGACATCTCGCCCCGGCGACGGGTGTCGAACCACTCCGAAATCACTTTCATCACGCGTAATTCTTCATCCCCCCAGATGATCGTGTCCGGAGCTTTGGGTTTCTTACGCAGTGTGGGAGGCCGATCGAAACCTACCTCGATCTCGTTGTCGATGAAGCGAACCGGAATCCAATCAGACTCCATGCGCCTCACCGAACTGCGTGATCCAGCGACGCGTCGTCGCCGCGGTGTGGCACGCCAAACCCAGCAAGGCCAACAGCGTGCCCAGGCCGAAGATCGACAGGGAGAGCACGAACAACCCGACGACGCAGCGCGAAGCCCAGGGCATGCCCAGCCAAAGGGCCGCCAGTACGCCGGGCCAGGTAAGGCCCAATACGAGAAACGGCCAGGCCACTTTCAGCGCTGCGACGGGTAACGAAACCGGCGAGATTTTGACCTGCCCGGGTTCGTGAAACCACAACAATTGCACGTCACCCAGGTCGAGATAGGATCCGAACCAGAGAACGTGCAGGCTGTTTACGACCGACCACATCGAGAGCAGGATCGCGATCAGGCTTAATAGAATCAGGCTTAGCGGAGGTTTCTGCACCGTGACTCCAGTGAAGCACAATGGGGAGGCACAGACCCTCCCCATAATATCTGTCTTCTAATCGCTTTCTTCTTTGCCGAGTTCCTTCTGGCGAGCGGCGATGATCTCCTCGGTGATGTGATGGGGGACGACTTCGTAATGACTGAGCGATGTGGTGTAATATCCTCGCCCGCCGGTAAACGAACGCAGATCGGTCGTGTAGCGCTGGATTTCCGCCAGGGGAACTTTGGCCGTGACCACACTGCGGCCGCGCTCCGTTTCCATCCCCTGGACGCGGGCCCGGCGGGTATTCAAATCTCCCAGCACGTCGCCCATGTTGCTCTCGGGCACGATCACGCGCACGTCCATGATCGGTTCGAGCAGCACGGGGGCGGCGTCCTTTATCGCCACTTTAAAGGCTTCGCGCCCGGCGATCACGAAGGCCACGGCCTTCGAATCGACGGGATGCTCCTTGCCGTCCGTGATTGCCACCTTGACCTTCTCGACCGGATAGCCCGCAAGCACGCCCTGCTTCATCACACCGCGTACGCCCTTTTCGATGGCGGGCATGAAACTGGAAGAAATCGCTCCACCGAAGACTTCGTTTACGAATTCGAAGTCTTCGTCCTCCAGGGGTTCGACGCGCATGTGCACTTCGGCGAACTGGCCGGCGCCGCCCGTCTGTTTCTTGTGACGATACTGTGAAGTGCCCACCTTCGTGATCGTTTCCCGATAGGGCACCTTGGGAATTTCGGTATCCAGACCGACTTGAAACTTCGATTCCGCCTTACGAATGGCGACGTCGATGTGCTGGTCTCCCATGCCCTGCAGGATGGTTTGATTGGTGCTGGATTCCTGGTACCAGGACAGGGTTGGATCTTCTTCGCTCAGACGCGTCAACGTAGGGCTGATCTTGGTCGAATCGGCCTGCGTCTTCGGCGACACGGCGACCGCGTACAACGCCGTAGGGTACTCGGGCTGCGGCAGCAGAAGGGGATGCCCTTTATCACCGAGCGTGTCGCCGGTTTCCGTTTCACCCAGCTTCGCCACCGTTCCGATGTCCCCGGCGTGGAGGCGATCGACGGGAATCTGCTCCTTGCCGCACATGACGTGCAGGCTTCCCAGCCGCTCATCTTCGTCGCGGCTGTGGTTGTACACCTTGCGATCGCTGTCCAGGAGTCCCGAGTACACCCGCATGTAGGTGAGTTTCCCGACGAAGGGATCGGCCGTCGTCTTCCATACGTAGACCGCCAGCGGTCCGTTGTCCGACGCCGATAACTCCTCCTCCCCGGAGGTGCCTTTGGCGACCACCGGCGCGACGTCCGCCGGCGAGGGGAACAATTCGATCATCGCTTCCAGCAGCGGCGCGGTTCCGATGTTTTCGGTTCCGGCAGCGACGAACACGGGCACGAAGCGGCCTGACTGCACGGCGCTGCGAAATCCTTTGGACACATCTTCCGCACTCAGTTCTGCACCGTCCAGATATTTCTCCAGTAAGGCGTCGTCTCCCTCGGCCGCAGCTTCGACCAGCGACGTGCGCGCCTCTTCGACGCTGTCCGCATACTCGGCGGGAATGTCTTGCGCCTTGGTGCCATCTCCGGGGCGCGCCTTCATGCTGAAAAGATCGATCACACCCTCGAAATCCAGTTTTTCACCCAGAGGAAGTTGGACGGGAATGAAGGTAACATCGCTGGAGAGTTCCTGCACCGCCGCCAACGCCGCCTGGAAATTGGCGTTCTCGCGGTTCATCTTGCTGATCACGACGAAGCGCGGCAGCTTGAACGTATCGCAGTAATCCCAGACCAGCTCGGTCCCGACCTCCACACCGGCGACCGAATCGACGACGACCACGGCGCCGTCCGCCACACGCAGCGCTGAAATGACTTCGCCGATGAAGTCGGTGTATCCGGGCGTGTCCAGTAGATTGACCTTGTTGTCTTTGTATTCAACCGGCAGAATGGACGTCGAAAGCGAGAGATTACGGCGAATCTCTTCCTCCTCGAAGTCGGAGACGGTATTGCCGTCTTCGACCCTGCCCATGCGGTTGATCACACCGGTCAGAAACAGCATCGCCTCGCCCAGGGAGGTCTTTCCTGCACCACCATGGGACACTAAGGCAACATTACGTATGAATTCCGTTGCGTATTCTTTCATTCGATTGGGGCCCTTCCAACGAGGTTTCCTAGCCCAAAGATTGTAAAGCAGGAGGGGGTTGTTGTCAAAGATGTTACAATTTCATTCATGGGTGAGAGCCGATGAAATTTATCAACCAACATTCCTATTTCGTGTTCGCGGGCACGGTGCTGGTCGGCGCGGCGTTGATCCTCGGCGCCGGCGGCATGACCACTTCCCGCCTGCTCGTGCTGCTCGGGCTGGCGTTCGTGTTGGCGGCTGTGTATTTGATTTTCTACCCCGGCAGAGGTCCGGCTCAGCGCACCCAACGCGGGATCGGAAGCGGCAAACCGGTCCTGCTCGAATTCCAGAGCCGCTTTTGAATAGCCTGCATGGCCATGAAACCCATCGTGGATGGGATCGAAACCGAATTCCAGCAGGAGTTGGACGTGATCCGTCTGGACGTCCAGGATCCTGCGTCTCGAGATTTCATGGAACGCTACGGCTTCGAGTACACGCCCACCTTCATTCTGTTCGACGGCGACGGAAACGAGCGCTGGCGGAAGCTCGGTGCGCTAAACAAGGCCGCCGTGCAAAGCGCGCTCATGGAATTAAAGTGATCCGCCAGGTCCTGTTCGAACTTTCGTACCTGATCCGCCGTACACCCTGGGACACCGGAATCTCACCGCCGGAATTAATGGTCTTTCTCGGTTCCCATTCCCCCGGCCGCGCTCTCGATCTGGGCTGCGGCACCGGTACGAACGCCATCACCATGACGAAACACGGCTGGCAGGTCGTGGCAGTGGACATTTCGATACTCGCCATCCGGCGCGCGCGCCAGAAAGCACACGAAGCAAGTGCAGCAATCGATTTTCGCCAGGGCGACGTGACTGCAATGCGGAATCTCGGTGACCCTTTCGATCTCGCGCTCGACATCGGCTGCTTTCACAGTCTGAGCGGAGATGCGAGAAAACGGTACGCCGCGAACCTCAAGCGCTGGCTGAATCCGGAAGGTTCGTTTCTGCTCTACGCCTGGCTGGATGATGAAGATGAAACCCAGGACGATCCGCTAAACGCAGCCGAAATCGAAACGCTGTTCTCCCCGGAATTGGAATGCCTCGACGCGACCCTCGGAACCGAACGGCAAAGGACTTCGGCCTGGTTCACCTTTCGACGGAAGCCGTGATGGCGCGCGTTTTGATGCTCTTCCTCGATGGCGTCGGGCTGGGCGCCGACGACCCGAAACGCAACCCGTTTGCCGTCGCACGCATGCCGGCATTGATCGGCTTGATGGAAGGCCGCAGATTACTGGCCGGTTCGGCACCGTTTGTCGGCGAACGAGCGTCGCTTCTCGCCGTAGACGCGTGCATGGGTGTCGCGGGGCTGCCGCAGTCCGCCACCGGCCAGGCCAGCCTGCTCACGGGCCGCAACGTATCTGCGGAAATCGGCATGCATTATGGGCCCAAACCGAATCCCGCCATCCGGGACATCCTCACAGAGGACAATTTGTTTGCCCTGGTCCGTCGAAAAGGCGAACCTGCGGCGTTGATCAACGCCTATCCGCCTGGCTATTTCGAAGCCATAAATTCCGGCCGCCG
Organism: Anaerolineales bacterium; assembly: GCA_037382465.1. Taxonomy (NCBI): domain Bacteria; kingdom Bacillati; phylum Chloroflexota; class Anaerolineae; order Anaerolineales; species Anaerolineales bacterium. The sequence goes on from JARRPX010000004.1 coordinate 186,354, forward strand.
CCTGTATTCCGCGATTCCGTTCGCCGTCACTGCGGCCGGCTTCGAACTGATGACCGACGAGGATATGCGCCAGGGACGGGCGATGTCCGCCGATTTCACCGGCGCCGGCTGGGTCGCACGGCCCGATTTCCCTCCGGCGCCCGTCTATACGCCCGCTGAAGCCGGAGCATTGCTAGCCGCCATTTCCCAAACTTATGCACTCTCCTGGTTCGACTATTGGCCCACGGATTACGCCGGCCACCGTTCCTCACTCGACGGGGCCGTCGAACTGCTGGAATCCGTCGACGCCGTTTTGGACGGCCTCTTCTCCGCCTGGAAGGATCGAACGGATTTGATCGTGCTCACCTCCGACCACGGCAACCTGGAAGACCTCAGTGTGCGTGGGCATACCCGCAATCCTGTCCCGGCGCTTATCGTCGGACCTGCGGATCTGCGCATCCAATTCGCTGCTGGTTTGCACGATCTGACGGATTTCGCGGACGCCATCACGACCACGATTTTCAAGCGCCAACAAGAAGCCCCTTAGCCTACTTGACATTCTTTGTCCGATAAGGATAGTATCCTATTATATGGAGATCTTCTTTCTCCCAGCATGAGATGAAACGCTACGAGATAGGCACGAAAGACATGCAGCCAGAGAGCAAACCAGAGACATCCAACGCGGGCATCCAGACCCTGGAAATCCCCATTCGAGGCATGGACTGCGTCGATTGCACCAGGCACGTCGAGCGGGCCATATCCGATCTCTCCGGCGTTGAAAGCGTGGAAGTGCTTCTGGGGGCCGAACGCGCCGTCGTTCGCCTGGATCCCGGCCGGGTCGGCATGCCCGACCTGCGCAAGGCCGTCGAAAAGGCCGGCTACCGCGTTCCCGCTCCGGAAGTCACGACGGCGCAGCGAAATGCAGCGCAGTACGCCCGCCGGATATTGACGCTGCTCTTCGGCGTCTTTGCCATACTGTTTCTCGTCGTCGTTCTGGGCGAGTGGTTCGGGCTGCTCGAATCAGTCAGCCGCTCGATCCCCTGGCAGCTCGGTCTGGTCGTCATTCTGATCGGAGGCTATCCGGTCTTCCTCAACGTGCTTCGGGCTACGTGGCGCAGGGAAATCATCGCGCACACGTTGATGACCGTGGGAGTCATCGCCGCCGTCATCGTCGGGGAATGGGCTACCGCCGCGGTCGTCGTTTTCTTCATGCGCGTCGGGGATTTCGTCGAACGCTACACCTCCGAGCGCGCACGCCATGCGATCCGGGACCTTGCCAGTCTGTCCCCCCAGAAAGCGCGTCTCCTGCGCCAGGGAGAAGAAGTGGAAGTGCCGATCGAAGAAGTCAAAGCCGGAGACGTGGTCGTCGTGCGGCCGGGTGAGAAAATCCCCGTGGACGGGGAAGTCGTCGCCGGCCAGGCGACCGTCAACCAGGCAACCATCACCGGCGAATCGATGCCCGTGGAGGCGCAAGCCGGCTCCCAGGTTTATGCCGCCACGATCGCCACGTTGGGAAATTTGCGCATACGCGCCCAGCGCATCGGATCCGATTCGACCTTCGGTCGCGTGATCAGGCTGGTCGAGACCGCGGAGAGTCAGCGCGGCAGGGTTCAACGCGCTGCGGATCGTTTCTCCAGCTATTTCCTGCCCCTCGTTGCAGGAATCGCTGCGCTTACTTTCATCATCGGAAGAAACCCCCTGGCCACGGCCGCCGTGCTGGTCGTCGCCTGTTCCTGTTCCTTCGCCCTGGCGACACCGATCGCCATGCTGGCGTCCATCGGCGCCAGCGCCCGCCGCGGCCTGTTGATCAAAGGCGGCAAACACCTCGAAGCGCTGGCCCGAGCCCAGACCGTACTCATCGATAAAACCGGAACGCTCACCCTCGGCGAACCAGAGATCACGGACGTCATACCGCTGGGGAAGATCTCTGCGGACAAGCTGCTGAGCCTCGCTGCCAGCGCCGAACGCTATTCAGAGCACCCGCTTGCGGAGGCCGTCCGCCTGGCCGCATTCCACCGCGGCTGTGCCGTGCAAGAACCCCAGGACTTCGAAGCTACTCCGGGGATCGGCGTGCTCGCCCGGATCGATTCCCGGCAGATCGGTGTGGGAAACCGCCGCTCGCTGCCCGATGCCGCCCTGCCCGACTCCTTTCTGGAGAAAGAGAAGCAAGGCAAGACGCTGCTCGCCGTCACGAGAGACGGCGAACTGATCGGCGCCCTGGCAGCAGCGGACACCGTACGCGATGAGGTGCCGCAGGCGATAAGCCAACTCAAGCGGCTCGGCATCGATGAGCTCGTTTTGATATCCGGAGACAATGTCCATGCGACGGCCCACCTGGCCGACAGGCTGGGCGTCGATTACCGCGCCGAGCTGCTTCCCGAGGACAAGATCGAGATCGTCAAGCGCTATCAGGAACAAGGGCGCACAGTCGTCATGGTCGGGGACGGCGTCAACGATGCGCCTTCCCTTGCACAAGCCGACGTCGGCATCGCCATGGGTACGGTCGGAAGCGACGTGGCCATCGAAGCCGCCCACGTCGCCCTGCTGCGTGAAGACTGGACGCTCGTCCCACTGCTTTTCCGCATCGCCCGGCGGACGATGTCCGTGGTCAAGCTGAACATCGGCTTCACGTTGATCTACAATCTCTTCGGTTTGTCCCTCGCCGCGCTGGGAATCCTTCCACCCATACTCGCAGCCGCGGCGCAGTCCATCCCCGACCTGGGCATACTGGCCAATTCCTCCCGGCTGCTGCAGCAATCCAAGCTGGACCATTGACATCGGCAAAGCGCATCCGATTCGCTGCGTTGACGCCCGTAAAACACCTGTTCCATCCTGCCGGACGGCCAAACACGATGTTCCAAGATCGCCAACTCTTGCTATACTTCATTTTAAGCGAAAACGGATCGTCGATAAAGTTGAGGCATCGGATGCAGAACCGGTTTACAGAGAGTGAAAAGAAAACACTGCTGCGCCTTGCACGCGAGGCGATCGAGAGCGCCGTAGATCCAGCGCACCATGCAGTGAAATTCGACCTGCATTCTCTGCCTCCAGCCTTGCGAGAGTGCAAGACTTCATTCGTAACGCTGTACAACGGCGACCAGTTACGCGGCTGCATCGGAGGTCTCATGGCGGAACACGCCCTCGCCGAGGACGTGCGCATCCACGCCGCAGCCGCGGCAACGAAGGATTTTCGTTTTCCCCCCGTTCGAGCCGATGAAATCCCGCAGTTGAGTATTGAAATTTCCGTTCTTTCAACGCCCGAGCCGTTGGAATATGAGGGGCCAGACGACTTGATCGGTAAACTCCGGCCGGGCGAAGATGGGGTGATCCTGCAGCAAGGAGTCCGTCGCGCTACATTCCTACCCCAGGTATGGAAGAAGGTACCCGACCCCGAACGTTTCCTGGGAATGCTTTGCGAGAAAGCCTTTCTCCCGCCCGACGCATGGAAATCGGGGAAACTGCAGGTTTTTACCTACCAGGTGCTGCCCATCTGCGAGGCAGACCTGAAGGACGAATAGATCCTGACGCCCTATATCTGAGTATAGTGCGTCAGCCCTGGACGTAACACAGCGGAATACTCCGATCTCAGAAGTGTAGTACGATCGCCTTATACCCGTTGATTGTCACGCCGTCGATAATCGAGACGACGGGCTGCGTCAACTCACGTCGCGCCGGGGATAAATTCAAATTGCCCGGCAAAACTGAAGGTTATCGTGCGCCGAAGAAGATTGCGACTTTTCTCGAGAAAAAGCGGTTTGAAGGTTCTCCTGGCCACCGCCATGACCGTGCTCGCAGGCGCAGGTGCGGCCGCGCTTTTGTATTTCGCTCCGCGATTGCAGTTCGAAATTGCCCTTTATGCCACCGAACTGTCCGCGGCCAATTTCGTGCCCACAGCGGCGCTCACCACCGCAGCCGTCGGTATTGCCCGCGAAGCGGAACGAACGACGGAAAGCGCCTCCCTGCAGCCGACGAGAAGTCCGAGCAGCACGTCGACGATGAGACATTCGCCGACCAGCAGTTGCACAGTTTCCCCGACTCCGTCTATAACGCCTACCTGCTCACTAACGCCAACCGAATACATCCCCATATATCCGACAAGCACGAAAACGCCGCCGAGCATCCCGACGAGCACACGCACTAGGACCCCGACCGCCGCGCTGCCTCCTGCTGCAACGCCGACTCCGACGCCGGAATCCACCGCCCCGGCTGCATCACAGCAGCCCGCAACTGCAACGCCCACATCCCCGACAGCTTCCTGTTCGCTGAGCGGGAACGGCGCATACGAGGCAACGCTGCTGAGTCTCATCAACCAGGCGCGCAGCGAACACGGACTCGGTTCCCTGACCCTTAAAAGTCCACTGACCGCCGCAGCCCGGATTCACAGCGCAGACATGGCTTGCAACAACTTCATCTCTCACACCGGATCGGACGGCTCGCGGCCGGCCGACCGAGTAGCAGCGCAAGGTTATTCCTTTACGTGGATCGGGGAGAACATCTACGCCGGCGGTGGTTCCTACAACGCTCCCGAACAGGCCTTCGAGTGGTGGATGAACAGCACGCCCCATCGAGAGAACATTCTGGGCGCCAACTATCAATCGATCGGCATCGGCTATCAATACAACCCGGATGGCCAATACGGCGGTTGTTTCACGCTCGTCTTCACCCGACCGTGAACGATGATCCCGCAGCCCGATTGACTAAATCTGCTCGAAATGTTCGGTGTCCAGGATGAAAATCGTCGCTCGCCTTCGTTCGGCTGCCTGCGGCTCGGAACGTACTTCTCGGATCACCGCGATGGCTTCATCCACCCTTTCGGGCTGCAGACCGGTGAGCAGCGTCGTGTTGCCCCGCCGCAGAAAACCACCCGTCGATGCCACTCGCGTGACGCGGAACTCCTTTTCGATGAGCGCATCGACCGCTCGATCTGCGTCCTTATCGTCCAGGATCACAATCATTAATTTCACTCTAGATCACCTCACACTGCTCGACGTCGAAGACGAAAACCGTAGCCCCGCGCAGTTCGATCTGCTTCGGTTTTCCCAACCGACCGGGCAGGTTATCCACGGGTGCCGACAGATATTCCACGCTGCCGCGGGTGGCTTCCCGCAGCACACGGATCGTGCTTTCCAGTTCACCATCCGGGATGCCCACGATCAGCAGATGATTCGTTCGGCGAAGGAATCCACCGTCGCTGCGAACCCGTGTGGTGAGCACGCCCCGCGCCCTGAGTGCGTTGGTCGCCGATTCGAGATCCCTTTCCTGGATCACGACCATGAGTAGTTGGCAGACTTCCTGATGCAGATAGCTCTGTTGGGCATAATCGGTCCAGGCTTCGACGCTCGAATCCAGGGCTTCGTCGACCTCGGCGAGCAGGCTATCGTAGGTCAAATCCGATATGATTCCATCCCTGCGTAGGGTTGCCAACGTGCCGCGCTGCGCCCGCAGCATCTCGCGGCGTGCGTTGATCAACTCCTGTTCTTCGAGATCCGGTGTTGCACGGAGGATCTCTTGAACCGCCGAAGTCAGGTTTTTGACGCGATGCTCAAGCACGGGCTGCAGATGTTCCCAGGTGTGCTCCGAGATCAACCCATTCTTGCTCAGCTTTTGAATGCGCTCATACCCCGCACGTTCGGCGAGTGCTCTGGCCTGTCGGCGTTCGTATTCAATCTGGCCTTCGTTGCGCTCGATCACCTTCAAGCGCGCCAAAACCCGGTCCATGGAGAAGCCCTGCACGATGATGCTGAAGAGCACGACGCCGAAGGTCATGGTGATGATGAGATCCCGCGAGTCGCCCAGGGTCAACGGTAAACTGAGCGCCAGAGCCAGCGAAATCGCGCCCCGCAAACCTCCCCAAAAAAGCACGTGCCGCCAACGAGTCTCCATCCTGCTGATCAGCCTGGAGAAGAAGTAAACCACAAACGCTCGGCTCAGAAGTACGGCGGCGATGGCCCACAGAATCGGCTTCCAGTTTTCCAGCAGCTGCGTCAGGTTGGTTTGCAGGCCGATCAGGAGAAACACGGCCGAATTGGCTGCGAAGGCAGCATATTCCCAGAAGTTGAAAACCACGATCTTCGTCGTGGGCGACATCCCCTGGGGTCCGACGTTGCCGCTCACGATGCCGGCCGCCACGACGGCCAGCACGCCGCTGAAGTGGAGCAGGTCTTCGGCCACAAAAAACGAACCAAAAGCGACCAGGGTTGTGAGGGTTGTCTCGACGAGATGATCGTCGATCAACGAGGTGGCGCGTGCGAACAGCCATCCAAAGAGCAAGCCGATGATCAAGCCTCCGCCTGCAACGCGGATGAAGGAGGTCACACCCTCTGCGAGGTCGAAACTCCCCGCAGCGACCGCTGCCAGCGCAAGATTGAACATCACGATGGCCGTGCCGTCGTTCAGCAGGCTTTCGCCCTCCAGCAAGACTTCCAACCGTTTCGGTGCGCCAAGTTTGCGGAATATACCCACGACTGCCACCGGATCGGTCGCGGCGATGAGGGAGCCGAAAACGATAGCGATGGGTAAAACCAATCCGTCTCCCCAATGAATGACGAATCCGACAAACAGCATATTGAGGATGACGCCGGGGACGGCCATGAACACGATCGTTCCGAGATTTTGACGCAGGCGTTCGAAATTCAAGTGGAACGCTGCTTCAAACAACAACGGCGGCAAGAACAGGGAAAGAAAAACTCTCGGTGAAATTTCCATCGAGAGATCCGAGCGCAAACCGATGATCAGGCCGGCGATAACCAGCCCTACCGTGTACGGAATGCGAAAACGGCGTCCAATGATGGCCACGACGGACGCCACCAGGAAAATCATCAAGATGAGCAGTTCGAGTTCGAGATTGGTATCCATCGAAGCAACTTTTATCCTATTACAAACTTAACCGACATTTCAATTATATCCGCAGATACCGGTGGGAGTGGGAAAGCTAATCTTGCTCGACGAATTGAGGTTCATCCCCTTCGATTTTGATGCTTTGGCCGTTCGGAAAAGTAACCCGCGTGTACGCCGTGAAACATTCCAGTTTCAACCCGCGCCAGCGAACGACGACCGGCCGGGGAAACGGATTGGACGGACGCAGCCATACTTTATGAGGTGAGATCAAGCGTACCCCCAGCGTATCCAGGAAAAGACTGACGGGAAACACTCCCCATTGATGGTGCCGGTCCCCAAAACCTTCCGCCTGTTCCGCGTGATACGATTCGCGAAACGCCTTATCCGCCTTAAGGCTTTGGACGACGCTGGCCATCAACCGCTCGACCAAGACTGCCGCTTCCCGCCGGTAACCATACGCTACAAGGCCCTCGCCCAGCAGTGTGTTCCAAAAAAACCAGACGCCGCCAGCTCCCTCGGCCGGGCTTTGTTCATACGCCTTGTCCTTTGCGGAACAGGATGGAATGCCATACGGCCTCCAGAATCTTTCTTCGTCCATCAACGCTTTTCGCACCAATTGATCTGCCCGGTCGGATGTGGGAATGCCGGCCCATAGCGGCAGGAGCAGCGTTTGATCCTGACGGGTGAAATCCGCCACGCGCAGTTCAGTCTCGAATTCCTTGCTCAAACCTGCGACTTCGATTCGCTCGATCTCCGTGTACTGTTTCTGACTGGTCGCCGTTCCAAACTCCCAGAACCATTGGAAATCTCGTTCGGTCAGTTTCTCGATCCGTTTCCGCCCACTGCGACCGCGTCCATGGATGAATATCCTCACGGCGTGCGACAATCCCTCCTCTCCGATCGACCGCACGAGGACGCGCACTGCAGGGTCGAACGGACGTTCGACTTGCAGGTCGAACGAACCCTTCCTTCTTCCGAGCCGCAGGCCACGAGGCGAAACGTGAAGATCACGATCCATATGGTGATAGACGGATTCTTTCTCCGCCCAGGCAATATCGAGCGAGTCCTGGAGGTGCGACATGCGCATTTCGATCTCGGGAACGAGCTCCGCTCGATCCAACAGCTCGGCCATATCCCGCAGCGCCTGACACTCACGGTACAGGTAGGAAGCCAGATCGGGGGTTTCTGCCAGGGAAATATCCACACCCTGCCCCCACCGCCGCCATCGGACGAACGAGGGGATATCGTCGAACGCCGACTGCGTCGTGTTGGTCCATTCCGGATGGCCGTCGCCGTCGCGGTCATGATCCGATTCGAACCACACGTCCACGAAAGCCAGCAAAGGAACGAAGACCCCTTCCAGGAAGGCCCGGTCTTCTGTATGCAGGAAGGTCTTCCAGGCCAACGTCGCCAGGAGCGGAAGCGCCAGCATCCCGTTCCGCTGTCCCGCCAATCCCGGACTCCAATCGATACCCCCTTCCACTCGCCCGGCGGCGGTGAAATTCTCGATCATTCCTGCTGCCAGTTGCGGCGCAACAGGCAGCACTTGCAGTAAATTCGTATACGTCAGTGCCACAGACGCTCCGGCCCAATGCACATGAACGTCCGATCCGTCGCCGCGCGGCGAATAGCCGCGGTCCGGCCGGCGTGTCTGGACCAGTGATGCATTCGGCAGGTGCCGCGTCGGGCCGACGTAGCCCATCAGGGCATCTTTTTGCGCGAACGCCAATGCAGCATCCCAATCCTCGTCACCCGTTTCGATATCGACGATGGATGCGGCGGTCATTTCCAGCCTGGCGATTTCTGCGTCCCAGGATTTCGCTGCGAGTTCCCGTGCAACTTCGAAGGATTGCGCATGGTTTCCATACGCAGCATGGACCCAAAGCCAGCTCTTCTGCTCCCCAGGAACAAGCCGAGTGGAGACGGTCAGGGAGGGAAATGTCGTTTGTTCGCGGACCGCACCGCCCGAAAGAAATACCACGGGTTCTATCGAAGCCGTTCGTCCCGACAATATAGTGACGCCCTGAATCAGCTGCTCATCCATCACCTGCGGATTCTCACCCGGCTGCAGTAAGGCGTGCAGACGAAGCTCCGCTCTGCGAACATCGACTCCCCGATTGTAATACGTGAAGCGGCCGGCCAGGCACTTCGAGTCGGGAACCCAGTATTCGGCTTCCACTTCCAGATCCTCGAAAGGCGAACAAGTGACGCGTATGTAATTCGGCAGGAAGGCGCGTACGACCGTGGGCGCGTAAAAATGATCGGGGTGGACGACCGCTGATTCCCCCCAACGAAAACCGGGGAAAATCCGCATGCTACGAGCGCGCAACCCATACGTGGTCTGAATCGACAGCGCCGGCGGATCACCCCCAATCAACGCCAGCTCCCAGATTTGATCGTCCAGGTAATCCGGTGTTGTCAGACGCGCATCTGCAGCGATACACAACGATAGAGGTCCCTCTCGGGGAATCGACCATTCACGCATGAAACGAATTGTAAGAAGAGAGTGCGCAAAGGTAAAGCGTATTCGATTCGCAGATTCGAAGCGCTTTCCCCAAATTCCCGGATAATCCCGGGCTGCTGCCGCACATGTTCGGGCACTCGATTCTACCCATCGGGCATCATAAAGCCCCTTCGACGTTCTGATGATCGGGCGTATTCCGGGTTTGTTCCTCATCCCCTTCGATTCATGCTACAATCGTGCGCTGAGGTGAGGAGGAAACCATGGAAGCATCGGAGAGCATGCGCAGAGGTCTGTACTTCGAGGAATTTGAGATCGGTCAACGCGTCGTCAGTCCGGCACGCACGATTACCGAAGCGGACATCGTGAACTTCGCCGGTATCTCGGGTGATTGGAATCTGATTCACACGGACGCGGAATACGCCAAGACGACCCCCTTCGGGCAGCGTGTTGCGCACGGGTTGCTCATCATGGCGGTCATTTCAGGGTTGGCGGTTCGCACCGGCGTGATGGAAGGCACCGTACTGGCATTCCGCGAAATCGAATCCTGGAAGTTTAGTTTGCCCGTCTTTATCGGGGACACGGTTTACGTCGTGCTCGAAGTGGAAGAGACCAAAAAGCTGCCCCGACTCGGCGGCGGATCGATCAAGCTGAGCGTCGACGTGAAAAACCAGGACGACAAGACGGTGATGAAAGGGCGTTGGATTGCCCTGATTCAATCGCGCCCAGCGGAATGATTTTCACCGAATATTGGCGTCGAATTCGAAATTACATGTCAAAAACCCCCATGCTATAATCGTCTCTGATGGAACAAAACAAGGATGCAGATCCCGAGCTTCGCGGCGACGAGAGCTCGGAGTATCAAACAAGCGCAGGAGATGAGGCACCCGCCAACGAAGGCGGTGTGCCACCATCGAGCGCGGACGAGCCACAGGCTGAACACCATCAACTTCTCCGCAGATTACTGCAGGGTGAGGAAGAGGAAGCGGACATCCAGCAAAACGATGTCCCGACGCAAAACCCCGCGGAATCGGAAGAGCAGATCGAGTTTCAACTCGAACTCGACGCCGCGCCTGACTTGGCAGATCAGCCCGAATTGGCATTCCAGGCAAATGCGGAAGACCCGTCGGAATACATGCGTTCAATAACACCGACGCCGCCTGCGGCGGGAGACGAGTCGCAGCTTCCCCAGCGCGTGCCGGAACGCGATCTCGAAGCGACGAGCGTAAGTAATGCCGCATTCATCGCACCCCCCGATTCGTCCCAACCTGTGCAAACGGGCGGCGAGACGAAACCTTCCGGCTTTTTCACAGGCTGCGGCGGCTGTCTGCTGCGCATGACCATATTTGCAGCCTTCGCATTGATCGCAGTGCTGATCGGCGTCGTTTCATTTGGGCTCTACCAATATTATGCACTTGCAGCCACGCTGCCCTCCGTAGAGGATCTGCAAGCCAACGCGGCGCAGTTCGAGACCACCAGGATTTTCGACAGGCAGGGTAATCTGCTTTACGAGATCCTCGATCCGCAGGCAGGACGGCGCACCTACGTGCCCCTCGAAGACATTTCGCCTTTCATGGTGGCCGCCATCATCGCCACAGAAGACGCCCAGTTCTACAGCAATCCCGGCTTCGATCCCCTGGGAATCATCCGTGCGCTCGTCCAGAATTATCAATCGGGAGAGGTCGTTTCCGGCGCATCGACGATAACCCAGCAGATTGCGCGCAACTTGCTCTTTACTCCGGAAGAACGTTCGCAAATCACCGCGCGCAGAAAAACACGTGAAATCCTGCTCGCCGCAGAAGTGACCCGGCGTTACAGCAAGGAAGAAATTCTCGAACTTTATTTGAATCAGGCCTATTTCGGCAATCTGGCATACGGCGTTGAAGCCGCAGCCGAAACCTATTTCAACACCACCGCCGACAAACTTACCCTGACACAAGCGTCGTTTTTGGCCGGCCTCGTACAGGCGCCTTCCGTCTACGACGTTTTCACCAATCGCAATGTGACTCTCAACCGCCAGCAGCAGGTCCTGGTCTTGATGGTCGAAGCCAGCGTGGAGCAGGGTTGTATTTATGTGAGCAATTCCCCGCAGCCGATTTGCGTCACCGCGGAAGACGCCGGCAGGGCCGCTGCGGAAATCACCAACTACGAATTCCATTCGCCGGACATCACCATCCGCTTCCCGCATTGGGTGAATTTCGTCCGCTCGGAACTGGAAAACCTTTACGACGCGCAAACGATCTACCGCTCCGGGTTCTCGGTGTACACGACGCTGGATCCGGGGCTTCAGGAACAAGCCCAACAGATCGTCTCCGAGCAGGTGGAATCGCTTACCGACCGCCGAGTTACGAACGGCGCATTGGTCGCCATCGAACCCAGCACGGGTGAAATCCTGGCCATGGTCGGATCGGCGGATTACCAGGCCAACGACGGCCAGATCAACATGGCCGTTCGGCCCCGCCAACCCGGTTCCTCGATAAAACCGCTCACCTACACCGCGGCGTTCGAAAAAGGCTGGACTCCGGCGACGCTCATCTGGGACGTACCATCTGAGTTTCCTCCGTCCGGCAACCCCAACGATCCCCGTCCGCCCTATGAACCGGTGAACTACGACGAACGCTTCCATGGTCCGGTTACCGCACGCACGGCACTGGCGAATTCCTACAACGTCCCCGCCGTGAAAACCCTGAATTTCGTAGGCATCTTCGACGATCCGGAAACCCCCGAAGAAGAGGGCTTGATCGCGTTTGCCCGCCGTTTGGGGATAACGACACTCACGCGGGACGATTACGGTCTTTCCCTGACGTTGGGCGGCGGCGACGTTACGCTGTTGGAACTCACGAGCGCTTACGCCACTTTCGCCAACTACGGCGTGCGCGTGCCGCCCACGGGGATCCTGCGCATCGAGGATTCCAGCGGCGAGGTGGTGTATGAATATCAACCACCCCAGGGAGAACAGGTCATTCGCCCGGAGCACGCCTACTTGATCTCGTCGATCCTTTCCGATAACGCTGCACGCACGCCGGCCTTCGGCCCGAACTCGCTGCTCAACCTTCCTTTTCAGGTCGCAGCCAAGACCGGCACGACCAACGATTTCCGCGACAACTGGACGTTGGGCTACACCCCGGACATCGCCATCGGAGTGTGGGTCGGGAATGCCGATTACACCCCCATGGAAGGCACGTCGGGACTGACCGGCGCTGCGCCGATCTGGAACGAGTTCATGCAGGTGGCCGTTCACGATCTCACGCAGGACCACCCCTCCCCCTTCATCATGCCGCCCGGCATCGAAGACTACGTCATTTGCACCATCTCGGGAACGCTTCCCTCGGAATGGTGCCCGAAGCAACGCACGGAAATTTTCGCCTGGGATCAACCCCCGCTTCCCAAGGAACAGGACCTCTGGCGTGAGGTCTGGCTCGACAGCTACTCGCTCTTACTGGCGTCCGCCGAGTGCCCGGAATACGCCGTTGAAAAAATGGGTCTGAACGTCACCGATCCCTGGGCGCAGGAATGGATCAAGAATGACTCCAAGGGAAAAGACTGGGCCGAAAACATGGGCTTCGACGAAGACGAAATCTATTTCGTGCCTCAGGAATCCTGCAGCGAAGACAGCCCTCGGCCAATCTTGAGCATCACGCAGCCTGATGAAGGCGATACGATCACCAGTGATACGCTGGAGATCTTCGGCGCTGCCGGTGCGACGGCGGATTTCGATCGCTGGGTCCTGGATTTCGGCAAGCGTTCGGACCCCGTTGCCTGGACGAGGATCGAACGCGGCGAAAGCCAGCACCCGGATCCCGTGAAATTGGGGAAACTCGATCTCGGTGATATTTATGGCGGAACGATCACGCTGCGTTTGAGGATCTTCAGCACCGAAGGAGGCGTCGCAGAAGTCCGCATACATCTCACCATCGATCGCGTCAAACCCACGGCGACGCCGACTCCCACCCCTACGGAAACCACTACTTCGTCACCATCTCCCACGGCGACCCAAACCACGGCGCCGACTTCTACGAACCCGCCCACATCAACACAAACGTCAACATCGACGTCCACATCAACGTCGACAGCGACTCCAACCCCATCACCGACCGATACGGCGACCCTCACTCCTCCCTAATCGATCAATAACATATCATCAGCGACAATAACTTTACTCCCGATCCCACCACAACTCGCGATATTCGCGATTCCAATCCAACCGACCACGATACGCGATAAGTACGCCGACAACGATAGCCAACAACAGATCTGCGCCTGAAGCGCCAAAAATCAGCCACAATGGTCCGATCAGCAAACCCGTCAGGATGTTCCCTCGCGCCGAGTGCCTGATGAGCAATTGGCAGGCTGCCCCCAATCCAATCGCCAGCACCAACCCCAGCGGCCACGTGGCCAACAACGTTCCGGCGCCGCTGGCCACGCCCATGCCCCCGCGAAATCCCGCAAAAACCGGCCAGCAGTGTCCGACGACGACCAATCCCGCGGCGAGAGCCGGTTCCCAGCCAAATTCGGCGAAACGCCGCGCCAGCCAGACCGCCCCGAACCCTTTTGCCGCATCGAGCAGCATGACCGCGATTCCCGCCGGCCAGCCTGCCGCGCGCATGGTGTTCGTTGCCGTTGCGTGCCCCGATCCCACCTCGCGCACGTCGATGCCGGCCCGCCAACGGGTGATCAAGATCGCAAAGGGAATCGAACCCAACAGGTAGGCGCCGGCTCCGATCGCCAGGAAGCGGAAAACATGCTCCATGGATTCATCTCCTGTATCGTGAGAAATTTACAACAGAGGCAGCTGCGGATCGTGGTACCCCGGTGGGTCGATCCCCATACGCTCCGGCAGGTTCGCTCGAGTCAGAGTCGCTTCCCCCGCCAGTCTGCGAACGTGCCTGAATTTCACCACGCGCAAACCTTCTTCAAGCCACGCCCGCAGGTTGTAATCCCTGCGCGCTTTTTCAGTCACCAGAGAGGCACGCCCGCCGGGCATCACGAAGGTGAACGAACGTGCAGCATGGTCATGCAGCACTGTGCCGATGGCGGCCGTTGCCATGACCACGAAGTCGTAAACTGGCGCGTCCTGCGCGTCGCGCCAGATGATCGTATTCTCCTGCTGAACGGAAAACCCCAGCCTGTTTCCCATATCAACCAGCAAACGCTTGATCTCTTCGCAGTCTGCCTGACGTTCATCGAGCTGATCTTCCGTCCGTAAGGACCACAACCCGGCGTCGTCCTGCTCGAGCGCATAGGACTTAATGCACGCCCGAACGAGTCCCCGATCCGGTGTCATCAATCCGGGCGACGCCTCACACACGCGTTGGTCGATTTCGAGTTCCGGAATCACATCCCCGGACCGCAAGATGTCCAGCACCAGTTCTTCCACCCGGTCCGCGAGCGGCGCTGCGGCCTCGCGGGCGTCGACCAGCCAATACTGCCCGCTTTCGAGCTCCAAGCCTTTGCCGAGGTGTTGGAAGTAGCGCGTGTCGACCAAAGCTTTCTCGAGAGCCTCGGCGACGATCGATAATGGATGTCCGTCTTCGTGTTCCCAAATCCGGGCCAGCCTGCGCTCTTCGGCAAGACGGCACCATACGGCCGCATGCACCAACGAGAACGGGACCGGTTCGCCCCGCCGTTTCAAGAATTCACGCGCAGCGTCGATGAGTGAAGGCGGCAGCCCAGCAGGAATCTGCTTTCGATTCAGCCTGGATTTCGTCCATTGGAAGAAAGCTTGCCCCTCATCGCCGCGGATCGCACACCCTTCGAGTTGAAAACCCACCCCATCCAGGCTGGCGAGTGCCGCTGCCGTGAACCCAGGCTCCGCCTCCGGTATGAACGCGAGCAACGCCTGGTCTTGTTTGTACCAGGTGTGCAACTTCGACAAGACCGTGCGCAGCGCACCAGCATGCCAGGCCCAATCGTAACGCCGGCGCCGCAGCGCCATGCGGATCGGTGCGGCCGAATCGCGACCCCACAGCCACGCCGCCCACAAAGCACACAAGGTCCAAAACGCCTGATTGGGCCGCGGCAGCACGGTGAGCACGAATGCTTCGCGTTCTTTGGGGAACGTCTGCATCAAATCGCGCAGCGGGCCGGAGAATACCGCAACGGCGCCTGGTTCCGGAAGCGATCCTTCCGTCCATTTCATGGATTTGACTCCCGGGTCCTCCATCGCCCAGACGGGGACGGCATCTTCCAGGGCGCGCCACACGTTAATTTCACGGTAATGTGGAGAAGCGCTTAACTGGCGCGGCCGCGAGCGTCCTTCCGGATAGCCCCATAAGGCGTTCGCTTGATCGAAGGCGGAAAGCAGCAGCGCCTGCGCCGCTTCGTACAGCCTCGGCTCCCAGGATACCTGCGCGATTTTGGTCATCAAAGTGATGAGGGCATACAATGCTCTTGCAGGGTAGACGGACAAGGCAGCCCGCGCATGATCCCGATCCGGATCGCCCTTGGAGGCAACCTGTTCCAAAGCCAGTGCATGCTGCAGACTGCGCTGCGTGAAACCTTCCGCCCGTTCCCAATCCGCAGCGCTTGTTGCACTTTCGCCCGAAAAATTGCACCGCTCGCAAGAGAAGACTTTGTGCGTCGGTTGGTCCAGCTCCCGATCCCAGACAAAATAATCGGCGATCGCGGGGGCACCGCAGCGGGAACACTCGGTCTGGTACAGGTCGAGTAAAAACAACTCCAGTCGACCCCCGTTCTTGGGGGTCGCAGCCAGGCGGGCCAACGCGGCCTGTAATTCATGCAAGCGGAATGGAACGAGGGCGTGTTTCAAGACGAAGCGTGTGATCGGATTGTTGACCGCTGCCACGACGGCGTTTCCTGTGCGTGCAGCCTCAATCGCCAGGAGCGGAGAGACGCCAAAAGGATCCAGGATCAAGCGGTTTTGCCATTGACGTTCTTCGATGACACGGCGAACGCTGCCCTCCTCGAGTGGAGGCAGAAACCTTGCGAGTGGGAAAGGATGAAGCGGCGCCGTGCCAACGGGGTACGTTAAGTCCATCCTTACCAGTATACGCTATACGAGGACGAAAGAATAAATCCAACTCATCCGTTCCCATTGCACACGTCCTTCGGTGCAAACACAGGGAATAAGTTGGAAAGGGTTATCTGTCGGATGGGCCAATCAACAGAATCCCAAATCCATCCCGGCACCTTCTCCCTCAGGTCCGTATTTATGGAATGGGCGCATAGCAGTATATACGAACGAAATGCTATTCAGAGATTCGAACGAAGTTTTCGCAGTTTCCTGAAACGATCCACGGACCGAATTTACGCGCGGCCAGCCGAATCACCCATCAACCATCGAAAGAAGACAAGGCATCGAAGCTGGGTTTCAAAGCGGGATACAGACCCCGGTAAATCGGATACAAGGCTGCATACACGTCCTGCGCATCGGACGGCGCGGTTTGCCCCGTGATGTGCACCACGGATTTGCAAGCCGTTTCAAGATCGCTGAAGGCTCCGGCTCCCGTAGCGGCGATCAATGCGGCGCCGTATGCCGCACCCTCTCTCGAATTAACCGTCACGATTTCGACGCCTAATACGTCCGCAAGGATCTGACGCCAAAGTGCGCTCTTGGCCCCGCCGCCGGTGGCGCGTATCTGGTTGACGTCCGTCAAACCGGCACCTTTCATCAGCTCCAGGCTGTCGCGCAGCCCGAAAGACACTCCCTCCAACACCGACCGGGTCATGTGCGGTAGGGTATGGCGAACGGTCAATCCGACGAACGAAGCTCTGGCCAAGGGGTCAGAATACGGTGTCCGCTCTCCTGTCAGATAGGGCAAGAAAACCAGCCCCTCCGATCCGGCAGGAACGTCCGCAGCAGGTTGAACGAACGAATCAAAGTCCTGGCCCGGCGCGAAGGTGTCTCGATGCCAGCGCAGACTTCCCGCGGCGGACAACATGACACCCATCAAGTGCCACTTCCC
This sequence comes from Anaerolineales bacterium, assembly GCA_037382465.1. Classification (NCBI taxonomy): domain Bacteria; kingdom Bacillati; phylum Chloroflexota; class Anaerolineae; order Anaerolineales; species Anaerolineales bacterium. The sequence continues at coordinate 203,556 of JARRPX010000004.1, forward strand.
GGGTACGGAGTGACAAAATGAATGCAACCGTCCTTCCGGTTCGATCACGACTTCGTCCGTCGTGGCGAAAACGACCCCGGACGTGCCCAGGCTGAGCGACATGATTCCCTCGACCACCGCGCCGGTACCAACGGCAGCCGCTGCCTGATCGCCGCCGCCGGCCATCACGGGAGTTCCTTCCTTCAAACCCGTCGCTTCTGCGGCTTCCCTGGACACCCGGCCCGTGATGTCCGTCCCTTCAAACGTGGGAGGCAGCCACTCGAGGTCGATGCCCAGTGCGTCCGCAACTTCAGGGGACCAGGTTCGCTTGCGAATATCGAACAACAGCGTGCCGGCACCTCCGGCCCGATCGATGGCGTACGCGCCCGTCAATTTGTAACGCACGTAGTCTTTGGGGAGCAGGATCTTGGCGACCTTCTCATAAATCTCCGGCTCTTCTTCCTGCACCCAGAGGATTTTCGGTGCGGTAAATCCGGGCAGTGCATCATTCCCGGTGATCTCGATCAGCTTCGCTTTGCCCAACCGTGCCCGGATCTCATCACATTGTGCACCGGTTCGCTGGTCGTTCCACAAGATCGCCGGCCGCAAGACCTCACCATTTTTATCCAGCAGCACGAGACCATGCATTTGTCCTGTAAGGCCGATTCCCTTCACCGCATCCCCATCGACGCCCGATTCCTGTAGTGCTTTGCGGATGCTTTTGACCGTCGCATCCCACCACAACCCGGCTTCCTGCTCGCTCCAGAGTGGGTGCGGTACCTGAAATGTGTATTCGGAAGAAGTCACCGCGACGATCTGCCCATCTTCGTCCATCAACAGGGTTTTGGTAGCCGTGCCGTAAAAGATTCGAATTACGGATCGCTGGCGATACAAAGCAATGGTGCAGCCACCATATGCGACCTGTTTTCAATCTGCGATGTACGTTGTGTCTCCCCTCGATCGGCGATCAAGGAGATGTAATCGATCGTCTTCGCTCAGCGAACACCCAACAACAGTTCGACGACGAGTTGGTCCAAACGCTCGTACTGCATCCCGCGTGCGGCCAAACCCTGCCGGTCAAACGAATACGCTTTCAGATCGTTCGCTTTTTGGGCCGAATAGGCGCCGGTGAAAGCTTTCATTTCACCGCTGTCTCGATTAATTTCCGCCAGTAAATCCTGGATCTCTTTGTCCTTATTGAACTGTTCGGCTTTTTCCTTCAAGATCAGATAGGTGCGCATACAGCCACGGGCAAAATCCTTGACGCCCTCATAATCTTCCGTGCGGTAGGCGTGTGCGTCGAAGTGACGGCTGCCCGCATAGCCGTAATCCTCGAGCAGCCTGACCAGGAAGAAGGCGCTCTTAAGGTTGACCGCACCGAAACGGAAATCTTGATCGTATCGGCCGAATGCCTGATCGTTGAGATCGATGTGGAACAATTTTCCCGATTCCAGGGCCTGGGCCACGCCGTGGGTGAAATTCAAACCCGCCATGTGTTCGTGAGCCACCTCTGGATTTACCCCGACCATTTCGGGATGATCCAGGGTTCCGATGAAAGCCAACATGTGACCCGTGGTCGAATTATAGATATCGCCTCGCGGTTCATTGGGCTTGGCTTCCAGAGCGAACTTCAGGTCGTATTTTTGATCCAAGACGTACTCGCAGAGGAAGTTCATCGCTTCCCGGGTACGCTTGATCGCCACCACCGGATCCTTGGCGGCGTCCGTTTCGGTGCCTTCCCGTCCGCCCCAGAAAACGTAGAATTTCGCCCCGAGTTCGACGCCCAGGTCAATCGCATTCATTGTTTTTTGGAGTGCATATGCGCGTACCTTGGGATCGTTCGAACTGAAAGCACCGTCTTTGAAGATCGGATCGCCAAACCGGTTCGTCGTGGCCATGGGCACGACGATGCCGGTCTCATCGAGAGCCTTTTTGAAATCGGCAACGATGCGATCGCGCTCGGCCGGGGTAGCATCGATGGGAACCAGATCGTTGTCATGGAAATTGACCCCATAGGCGCCCACCTCTGCCAGCAAATGGACCAATTCAACCGGTGTTTTTGGCTCGCGGGTCGGTGCGCCAAAGGGATCGCGTCCGATGTTGCCTACCGTCCATAAGCCAAAGGTAAATTTGTGTTCAGGCTTCGGATCATATGTACTCATTGGATTATCTCCTTCATTAGTAGGGTATTGAAGTTTCAATTATACTTTCGGCTTCGCCGTCCTTGGAACGATGGAGTATCTGACGGCACCCGGCAGAATTCACTGCCTGATGCCGTGTTTAGGATCACCTCGTTGCAGCGGGTCGTTCACTCGACAGTGACCGGGCAATTCATCATGCGCTGCTGGATGGGCGTACTGTCCTCTCCAACGATCTCAACGCGGCCGCTTAAGTGGATGTCGTCGGAAGAACTTCCCAGCATGATCTGAACCGGGCCGGATTCGAGTACCAGCTGCAGATCGTTATCGTAAAACGCCAGTTGATCGGCCTGCAGGTGAAAGATGACTTTCTTCTCTTCACCGGATTTTAGATTCTGCCTTACGTAGCCCTTGAGCTCTTTCACCGGCCGCGGCGTACTGGCATACTCGTCGTGGACGTAGAGTTGGATGACTTCATCCCCATCCAGCGGACCCGTGTTTTTAACGTGAAGAGATATATCCAGCACTTCTCCCGCTTTCACCTGCGCTTTGGAGATCGACAAATTGCTGTACACAAAGGACGTATAGCTCAGGCCGTGTCCAAAGGGATACAAAGGATCGGTCGTCTCGGAAACGTAATCTCCATACCAGTGGGAGCGCGTTCCCGACGGTTTGCGGTTGTAAAACAACGGCAGCTGACCCACCGAGCGGGGAAAAGTGATGGGGAGTTTCCCGCCAGGATTGAAATCTCCGAAAAGCACATCGGCCACAGCCGGGCCGCCCTCCTCCCCAGGAAGCCAGGCCTCGAGGATGGCATTCGCGTTCTCTGCGATCCGGGGAATGGCGTATGGGCGGCCGTTGACCAACACCACGACGACCTGCTGGCCGTTTTCCAGGATCGCTTCGGCGAGATCCCGTTGAACTCCCGGCAGCAATAAATCAGCGCTATCGCGTGTTTCACCGGAAGTGCACAGCGGCGTCATCCCCGAACGATCGCCGAGTACGAGGATGACCGCATCTGCATCCTTTGCGGCCTCGAGCGCTTCCGGCAAACCTGAAGTATCCGGATCGAGGTTGTCACAACCCCTGGCGTAGCGCACTTCGGTTTCCGGCGAAACCAGGGCTTGTATGCCCTCGAGAATAGACGGGATCTTTATATCGTGTCGAGCGAACTCCGCTTCGTTCACATCGATGAAGGACGAGTCTTCCTGTGGAACAAACGCCATCATATCCTTCATCGCCGCGTAGGAGTAATCGCCAAGCTGGTTCCTCCCTTCATGGGCGTTCGGTCCGATGACGGCCAGCGTCTTGATCGTCTTTCCCAACGGCAATACGCCGTCGTTCTTCAACAAAACCATGCTCTCGTGGGCAATCTGACGTGCGAGGCTGCGATTGGCATCCGTCTCGTAGCATTCGAGTACCGCGCCTTCGTCCACGTAGGGATTTTCGAAAAGGCCGAGTTCGAATTTCTTTTGCAAGTGACGACACACCGAACGGTCGATCATGTCCATGGTGATCTTGCCTTCATCGAGAGCCGTCTTCAGCGGATCCCCGTAGCAAACGGTCGTTGGCAGTTCGACATCGATTCCAGCCGCGAGTGCCAGGCTGGCCGCTGTGGATTCATCCGCTGCTGCGAAGTGAAAATTATGAATCATCTCGATCGCTTCGTAATCCGAAACGAGCAAGCCATCGAAACCCAACTCCCCGCGCAGCATGTCGGTCAGAATCTGATGCGAGGCCGCTACGACGACTCCATCCAATTCGGGATAAGCGTTCATCATCGTGGCAAGCCCGGCGTCTCGGATTGCGGCCTGGAACGGCGCCAGAAACACCTCGTAGACTTCTTGAAACCCCATATGGACGGGTGCGCAGTTCAAACCACCCTGCGAGTTGCTGTGCCCGATAAAGTGTTTACCGGTGGCCATCACACCTTCAGCCAGCGATTCGTTCTGCAATCCTTCGATGTAGGCCACACCAAAGTGGCTGACCAACATGGGATCTTCGCCAAAAGTCTCTTCCACACGTCCCCAGCGGGAATCTCGGGCGATATCCAAGACCGGCGCGAGAGCTTGCCTGGCACCGATGGCAAGTAGTTGTTGCCGGATCGCCTCGGTCATGGCTTTCGCCAGAGCCGGACGGAATGTCGACGCCAGACCGATCATCTGAGGAAACATCGTACCGCCGAGGACCATCGCTCCCGAGCAGCACTCCTCATGGACGATGGCCGGAATTCCGAGGCGGGTTTTATCGAGCAAATACTTCTGCAAACGATTGACGGTCTTGGCGGCAGACACGGGATCGAGTGTGGATGCACCAGCGACGCGAGTGATTTGCCCAATACCGCTGCCGAGTCGAGCGGCAATCTTCTCCTCGTCGATCTGCCCCTGTGTTTGTAATTCATACATCCAACAAGAACCCATCTGGGAGATTTTTTCATCCAGATTCATCTGTGAAACCAGATCATCGATACGTTGTTTGAGTGATGCCATTGAACTCCTCAGCGACATAGACGGTACAATTCAGTTATTACCAATCAAAGAAAATCAGTGAGATCCCTTTTCGTTGTCGTCCACCCTACCCCAAGCTAACGAGTACCTCAAGTTCTCTGGTTTTATCTCCGGGCAAGGGAATGATGCGTCCGTCAATGGGACTTCCATTGACTTCGAGGCGAACATTGCTTCCCGATCCGTGCCGCTCGATTTTGATCCGATAACGCACGCCTCGATAATATCGAACCGCCTCGAAACCATCCCAATCCGAGGGTAGAACCGGGTCGATTTCGAGGCCGGCGTACGTTGGCCGGATGCCGAGAATCCACTGTGTGATGGCGACGTAATTCCAGGCGGCTGTGCCTGTCAACCAGGAATTCTTTGCTTCGCCGTGAGTCGGCGCATCCTTGCCGGCGATCATTTGAGCGTATACATAAGGTTCACATCTGTGCACTTCACTTATTTCTTCCCGCGCGGATGGATTGATCAACAGATAATATTCGTACGCATCGTCTCCACGCCCCGCCATGGTTTCGGCTATCATGATCCATGGGTTTGCATGGCAAAAAACGCCAGCGTTCTCCTTATATCCAGGGGGATACGACGATATCTCCCCCAGGTGCAGATAGTATCTGGTGAACGCCGGCTGATGAAGCACAATGCCGTGCGGCGTCTTGAGTTGTTCTGCGACAGAATCCAGCGCTTGCAGCGCACGACCGTCTTCCAGGCCCAGCCCGGCCATCACGCAGATTCCCTGCGGCTCGATGAAAATCTGTCCCTCATCGTTTTCACGCGATCCCAATACCCGTCCCATGTCGTCGTAAGCGCGGCGGAACCATTCGCCGTCCCAGCCGGCGGTCCAAACTGCTTTCGCCATCTTCTCCGCCGCTTCGATATAGGTCTTTTCATCGGCCGCGTCGCCTCGATGATTGGCGATAGCCTGCATTTCTTGCGCAGCCAGGACGAAAAGGCCGGCGATGAAAACACTCTCCGCCACCTTGCCGTCTTTGTTGGTTGTGGTCTGAAATGATTGTCCCGGCGATTCGGAGAAGCAGTTCAAGTTCAAGCAGTCGTTCCAATCCGCACGACCGATGAGCGGTAAGCCGTGGGGACCGAGACGATCGAGGGTGTATTGAATCGAACGCTGCAGATGACCATAGATCGGTTCTTCCGTACCGGACAAATTTTCGTAGGGCACAGCTTCGTCCAATATCTCCCAGTCGCCGGTCTCCTTGAGATACGCCGCCACCGACAATATCAACCACAAGGGATCATCGTTGAAGTTGCTGCCGACGTCATTGTTGCCGCGTTTGGTCAAAGGCTGGTATTGGTGATACGCCCCACCGGTGGGCATCTGCGTTGCCGCCAAATCCAGTATACGCTCACGCGCGCGTTCCGGCAGCAAGTGCATGAAACCAAGTAAATCCTGGTTGGAGTCACGAAAGCCCATGCCGCGCCCGATACCCGATTCGAAGTAAGACGCCGAGCGCGACAAATTGAAGGTGACCATCATCTGGTATACGTTCCAGATATTGACCATCCTGTTCGTATGCGTATCCGGGGTGGTCACCTGGAATTTGCCGAACATACCATCCCAGAACGAGCGTAGTTCCTGAAAGGACTCTTCGATCTGCTTCGTCTGGAGATACTTCTGAATGGTTGGTAAAACCAGGCGTTTGTTGATGGTCTGGGATTCGGGCGGATCAAACTTAGCATCGTGCGGATTCTCGTGATATCCCAACAAGAAAACGATCGTTTTGCTTTCACCGGCTTGCAGTTCGACCTTGATGTGCTGCGCCCCGATGGGTTGCCAACCGTGGGCAATCGAATCGGATAAGCGACCCGACTCGACCCCGACAGGCGCAGTGTAACCCCGATAAGGCCCTAAAAAAGCTTCTCGCTGTGTGTCGAATCCAGCGATGGGTTCGGAGCACGCCAGGTAAGCAAAATGATCCCGTCGCTCGCGATATTCCGTTTTGTGATAGATGATCCCGTCCGCCACTTCCACTTCACCTACGTTGTAGTTGCGCTGAAAATTGGTAGCGTCATCCATGGCGTCCCACAAATTGAACTCCACGGACGAAAATACGGACAACTGCGCGCGCGCTGTGCGGTGGTTGGTGAGTTTCAATTCCCAGACTTCGAGGTTCTCTCCCAGGGGGACGAAGTAACGCGTGCTGGCTTCGATCTGCGCCAGTGAAGAACGAATGATCGTATACCCCATGCCGTGCCGGCATTCATATGTATCCAGCGGCGTGCGGGTCGGCTGCCACGAAGGCGACCAGAATAACGCTTCTGCTTGAGCTGCCGAGGCGCCATCATCCCGAAGATAGATGTAGCGCCCACTGCAGTCCAGGGGCGCGTTGTTGTAACGATATCTTGATATCCTTCGCAAGCGGGCGTCTTTGTAAAAGGAGTAGCCTCCTGCCGTGTTGGAAATGAGGCAGAAATACGCTTGCGAACCGAGGTAGTTGATCCACGGTAATGGTGTATCGGGTTGTGTAATTACATATTCGCGCTCAACATCGTCGAAATAGCCATACCGCATGGTACCTCGCTGTGATGATGGTTTTATTCTCGTACCGCGCCCATGGCAATACCGCTAACGATATATCGCGAGAAAAGGGCGTAGACAATCAGGATGGGTACGATCGTGATGGCAAGGCCGATATAGATGGCCCCGTATTCCGTTCGATACACATCACCACGCAGCGTCTGTACCAGCATCGGCAAGGTGTATTTATCGAAGGACGAGATCAGGATGAACGCATTGAAAAAGTTGTTCCAGGCGAAAACGAAGGCGAAGATACCGAAGGTAGCCGCACCTGGAATTGCCAACGGCATCATGATTCTGTGAAAGATGCCGATTTCGCTGGCACCATCGATCCGGGCCGCATCGATGAGGTCCTGAATCAACATCGACTCGAAATACTGCTTGGCGAAGAACACGCCGCCCGCGTTTGCGATCGTTGGCAAGATGAGGGAGGCATAATTATCGGTCAGTCCTAACGTGGACATGTATTGGTAGAAACCGATAATCGAAAGCTGGGTCGGGATCAAAACCAGCACGATGACGAAGTTATTGAAGAACTTCTTCCCTTTGAACTCGTATACAACCAGAGCATACGCCGTCAGAAAGGAAAAATACACCGTGATGAGGGTCGTCGTAATCGACACAAACATACTGTTGGAGAAACCCTTGAAGATGTTGATTCCCTTACTTCCCAGTAGGCGGTAGTTTTCTATCAGGTGTGTGCTCGGCCAAAAACTGATGCCCTGTTGGATTTCAAACGTGGAACGGGTCGCGTTTACAATCAACATCCAGATGGGGACGATGGTAATGAGCAAAAGGAAAATCAGGAGCGCGTAGATCAACCCGCGCGAAATATATAAACCAGTCTTAGAAGTCTCTGCAGAAGTCCGTATCATCATCCTACTCCTGTGCCTTCAACTCAGCCATTTGTGCCCGCAATGGGCGTAACGTCTTCTCTTGCCTCTTCCTTGCCGATGGAAGTTTTCTTTCCCTCATGAAGTAGAAGATCCCCAGTGCAACAACGGTAGTCATGATGAACACGAGCACACCAACCGACGAAGCTGCACCGATGTGGCCTTTGCTGCTCGAGAATTTCATGTACATGAGGATGTTGTTCGTCATAATGGAGCTGCTGGGACCGCCTCGCTGATCGGTCAGCAGAAATGGTATGTCGAACATTTGCATGCCGCCGACGAGCGAAGTAACGAAGACGTAGGTCAGGATCGGCTTCAGCAAGGGCATGGTGATGCGCCTGAACATCTGCGTGCCTGTGGCGCCATCGACCATGGCCGCTTCATACAGGTGCACGGGAATCGCAGCGATGCCGGCCATGATGATGATCGTGGTTTGACCAAACCACATCCACCACTGGATGAATATCACCAGGGCTCGGGCTACTGAGACTTTCTGCAGAAAGTGCACGGCTTCATCCACGAAACCGAGCTGGACGATGGCCTGATTCACAGGACCGTAAAATTGAAACAAACTGAAGAATAATGCCGCGATAGTGGCAGGCATCAACAAGTTCGGCAGATAGAACAGGGCTCGCCACAGTCCCACGCCTTTGATCTTGAGCCTGGCACTTGTAAACCATGCCGACAGCAGCAAGGCGATGCCAATTTGAGGGATGAAGTTAAGCAGCCATAGCAGCCAGGTGTTCGTCACACCCTTCATGAAGAAATTGTCGGCGAACAGGCGCTTGAAATTGTCCAACCCGATATACTTGGCCGAACTCGCATTCATCAAGGTCATATCGGTAAAGCTGAGTGCGAAGGTGTTGTACAACGGATATAACCCGAAGACGAGAAATCCTATGATGAAGGGTGCGATGAAGATATATCCGTAGCTGTTCCTTCGAATTCTGAGGAGTCTCATAACCATTCCTCCATATACCTATTCCATATCGTCCGAATTCAAATAGATGGTGCAGCGAGAAATTAATGTGGGTCAGCGGGAGATCCCCCACTGACCCACACAACTTGCTTCTTACCGATTACTCCATGGTTGGAGGTTCAGGAATAATCAGGTCGGGGAACAGGTTGCGAACTTGCTCAAGCCACTGCTCCCACATCTGGTCGATGGTGATGTTGCCACTGAGATATTCATCTCGAGCGCTCTCGAGTGGGCGCTGAATGGCGTCATCAGATCCGGTCAGCAAGGCACCACTTACGTTGGGTGCTGCTTCGGACCACTGTCGGTAGTTGTTCTGACCGCCAAGCCAGTCGTAAATGTCGCCAGAGTCGAACTCCGGTGTAATTTTCTTTACGACGACCTGGCTGGAGACGAAGTCGCCACCGGGCTGTGCTTGATCTTCAGGAACATCAGGATCAATGGCAGCCAGGTAGTCATTGGTGTAGACACCCAGAGCCCAATTGGTCATTCGGGCTGTTCTTCATCGCGCCTACCCAGGTGCCGCCCCACTGGTAGGGGATCGGGCCGGGGATCAACGCCCAGTCGCCACCGGTGTCGCCCGAGTTCGGGATCAACACGTAGGGAAGACCCCAGGTCGGGAGGAAGTAGCTGAAGATTCTCTTGGGGTTGCCATCGGCGTCCACCAAGGTGTCGCTCATCCCAGCGAACCATCCCTCGGACCATTGACCAGCCTGTGACTCATAGCCTTCATCGCGCATGAGTTTCGCCAGCTGGATGTACTTGATGACCATCGGGTCGATGATCAGCTCACCGTCAACGATCCACGGCTGTGAACGATTCTGCAGGTAGGGGTTGAACAAAGCGGCCGAAGTGCCGACCATGTAGTAGTCGCCATTCGAGCATTCTTTGATCGTTGCAGCGACCTCGAGGAATTTGTCCATATCGGAAACCATTGCCTGAACTTCGCCAGGATCTTGCGTTCCCAGACATTCCTCAGCGATGCTGCGGCGGTAGAAGAAACCACCCGGGGTCGCCTGATAGGAAAAGCCCTTGGCGACGCCACCGTACGTCCCTACTTCGACGACGGACGGATAGGTCTCAACCGCTTCCGCTGTCGGCAGCAGGTCATTGAGATCGGCCAAGAAATCAGCCTCGACCCATTCCTTCACGAATGCAGCTTCCAAAGCAACCACGTCGGGGATGTCTGAGGTCCCGAGTGCTGCCTTCAGCTTCGTCTGGTACTCACCGTTGGTCATGGGGATCATGGTGTAGACGACGTCCACTTCGGGGTGCCTACCCTCGAACGCGATCGCCATGGTTCGGATTTCGTTGGTGAATGACCATACATTCAGCACCGTTTTTTCAGTTTCGCTGGGGGGCATTTCCTCTTCGGGCTCCTCAGCTTGTCCGCCTTCCTCTTCTGGCTCCTGCATTGGAGCTTCCGTGGTAGCGGTGCCGCAAGCTGCCAGAAGCATCGTCGCGATGACTAGCAAGCTTATGAGCAACAAAAGTGACTTACGCATGTTTTTTCTTCTCCTCTAAGGACGAACTTATTGGTTATGCGTTTCTTTTGTGGAGCTTTCGATCACCCCACGATTGCGGCAGAGCTTCCTTGTTTCATGAATGCTTCGACGAAAAGTTCTGCCATGCGTACCAATTTATTCTGCAACCACCTCCTTCCCAACCATATTCTAATTAAATTTGTACATCTTGCAAATCTATAAGTAAAAAGTCACACGCCACACACTACGCGGGTACAGCCTGGCCGTGGCATGAAGTCCGTTCGACCAACTTGGTCGGCATCTTGTACACCGATTCTTCGAGTGACTCATCTTCGATCAATTTGATCAGCATCTGTACGGCAATGTAGCCCATTTTTTCCAGGCATTGATCGATCGTCGTCAGTCCCAGATACTTCGCTTCCGAAATATTGTCGAAACCTACGATAGAACAATCTTCCGGAATGCGGAGGCCCAGTTCCTCTGCGGCCTTGAACACACCGATCGCCGATTGATCGTTGGCCGCAAAAATGGCCGTGGGTGGATTTTCCAACTCAAGCAAGGCCAATCCACAATCATAGCCGCTCTCGGTGGTGAAATCACCCGAGACGATCAATTGATCGTCGATCTCAATTCCGGCGTCTGCGAGTGCGTCCTTGTAGCCCTTCAAGCGGCGCTGTCCGCTGCCGATTTCCGGCCGTCCGGTGATGAACCCGATCCGGGTATGGCCCAGACCCAGAAGATATTCCATCGCTTCGATGGCGCCCTGGTAATTCGTCCCCTGGACGAATGGGTAGCTCGGTTCGCCTTTGATCGGATCCCCGTGAGGATCTACGGAGACGATGGGCGCATCCGAAACGAAACCGGAAGCCGCTGAAGCCACGACGATGGCGCCGTCGGTGATGGAATTATTTAATAACGAAACGTAGTATTGCTCGTGGGAAGCCGCACCGCTCTTCTTAACATCCCCCGTAGTGTAAACCAGCAAATCGAATGGCGAATCGGCAATCGCCCGATTGATGCCCTTCATGATCTCGATTGAATATGGAGAACCAATGTCTGGCACAACTAATCCGATCAAGTTCTTTTTTCTGCTGCGCATACTGCGAGCAGCCAAGTTGGAGGTGTACTCCAATTGATCGATAACCGCGAGCACACGCTCTTGTGTTTCACTTGCAACATCAACTTTATCGTTTAAAACTCGGGAAACTGTCGATACAGAAACTCCCGCCGCTTTGGCGACGTCGTAAATGGTGACTGTTTTTCGTTGTCGACCCATATACGCTTTTTCCTGCCCCAAGTGACCTTCCGGTATCAGTGCCGGTATTGTTACCGGAATGCGTCAATAATTTCGCACATTTTTATCCGGTTGTCAAGCATGAATTCGATTCGAAGCCGAATCCTTGGGGAATCATGCGTTCGGGAATCGATTTGCAGAACGGAATGGAACGCCGTCTCATTTCTGCGGAGATACTTCCGCAAGCGTTTCCTGCAAATCCTGGAAGTCCGTCAGCCAGGCCATCGCCGTGAGGAACCGGGAGGGTGAAGCGAGGACCTGCCACAAACTGCGAACCGCATCGCCGACGGGATCATCTCCCGCCGCTCCACCGGGTTCATCGGCGTAGGCCCCGTAAAATGCGAAATAGGCCTGATTGAGGCGGCGGATGTGGTAGCCGTTTTCCCACAGGAACTGACGGCGCGCTTCCATGTAGGCCTCCGCATCCTCGATGCGTCCCTGCGACAGGAGCGCATCGACTTTCAGACGCGTCTCGCGCATCTCTGCACGAAAGTCAAACGCCATTGGATTTTCTTCGTTTTGCGCTTCCTGGCTTGTTTCAGCCGCGGGCATTGGAACGAGGTCCGGGTAATATTTCTCCAGCGTGAGCAGGCCGAATTCGCTTCCCAGGATGCTGGCGGTCGTCTCGTTCATCGTGCGCAGTTCGGGACTCGAATAGTAACGCAGGCCAAGCGGATGGATGGTGAGGTAGTTGTGAACCCACTCGTGCGCGATCACCTCGGTGATCCAGGTCAATGATGTGCTTTCGCTGACCATCGTCGGATAGATGCCCACACCACCAATCGGCACTACCAGGGCAGAGACGTTCAACTCCCGTTCGACCCGGGTTTCGAGAGTCTGCACTTCTTCCAACGTTATGGAGGGATTCAGAGAGATGTCGGCATCCTGTCGGATGACATCCCGGGGAGACAGGATGAGCGCCATCGGGGGCCGGGTAAAATGGAAGTTGACCGGGGGGAAAGGCACGCCGCCAATCTCGATTCCCGCTTCAGCAATCGATACGGCAACCTGCTCCTGCAAGATCGCCTCGACGACGGGCTGCATAAGATCCAGGCGTTCTCGCAGGGCGTCGCGTGCGTGGATCAATTCGGCCGCATCCGCTTGCGGATCGGCGAGATTTTCATCGGAGGCGAGCAGCGCCAGTTGATTCTCGATCTGCATCACCTTTCCAAGTTGATCCATGTATGCGCGCACGAAAGATGTGGCCTCCCCTTCCGGCAGGTAATCCGTCGCGCCGACCCCGATCTGTTCGGCCTTCTCGAACAGCGCATCGATCGTCCAGGATATGTAATTGAATTCGATATCTCGGGTGTACATGTGTACTCGCTGATTCGGCTTCAAGGGCTGCAGCGTACTGCCAGCGACGAGCGTGAAGAAAAGGAGCATCCCAAGAAGACGCCCCAACCACCTTTTCAAGTTGCGCAGGGAAATCACCACAGACATAATTGCATCTTACCAGCGCGTTCTTGCCTGTCAATGTTACTCATATCGATGTGATATAATCCCCCGACTTGGACGCTACGCAAGAGATTCAACCCGCAGTGGAATCATGAATTTTCTAGTGACCGGTGCTGCCGGCTTCCTCGGATCGGCCCTCGCGAATCGACTTGCCCGCGAAGATCATGAAGTACGTGGTCTCGACGATCTCTCCGCAGGGGATCCCGAACGTCTGAATCCGAACGTGCTCTTCACCCGCGGCGATGTCAGCGACAGGCCCAAGTTGTGGACCTTGCTGCAAGGGGTGGATTGCGTTTACCACCTTGCCGCCAGGGTATCTATTTCCGAATCCATCCTCTATCCACGTGAGTACAACAACGTAAACGTCGGCGGCACGGTGAGCGTCATGGAGGCGATGCGTGACGTGGGCGTTCAACGCGTCGTGTTCATCTCCTCCGGTTCTGTCTACGGCGACCACGACCACCAACCTCTTTCGGAAAACGACCCTCCGAACCCGGGCTCGCCCTATGCCGTCTCGAAATTGGCCGCAGAGCATTACGTGCGCACGATCGGTTCGCTCTGGGGAATCGAAACGGTCTCCCTGCGCGTGTTCAATGCCTACGGCCCGGGACAACCCCTGCCGGCCACTCACCCACCCGTCATCCCGCATTTCCTCCGCCAGGCCGTGCGTGGCGGCACGCTGGTGATCTACGGCGACGGCGAACAAACGCGCGATTTCGTATATCTCGACGACGTGGTCGAAGCGATGGTCGCAGCCGCGACCGCGCAGACCGTCGACCGCCAGGTGATCAACATCGGCAGCGGAATCGAGACGAGCATGAACGGCATCGCGCAGCGCGTCATCGAGACCACCGGAAAGCAAGTCGAGTGGATGTACAAAGAGGATCAGAACCCGGGGCCTTCGCGCATGTGCGCCGACATACGACTCGCCCGGGAAAAATTGGGCTACAAACCGCGCGTCACACTCGAAGAAGGCCTGAAGCGCATGGTGGAACTCGATCCTCGTTTTCAGTCCACGGAATGAAATACCCCGGTCATGCTCGATCCTTACGATCGAGGGGGTTCGAAGCACGATGGACGACCGAGTCCGGCGGACAACCATGAACCGCATCCGTCCGAAACGCAGACTGCCGCGTACATTCTTCAACCGCCCGACGCTTACGGTCGCACGTGAGCTGCTCGGGAAACGGCTGGTGAAGCTGGAAGATCAGCACGTGCGCCTCTCCGGCATTATCAACGAGACCGAAGCCTACATCGGCGCGGACGACCTCGGCTGTCACGCGCGCTCGGGGAAGACCCAGCGCAACGCCGCCATGTGGGGTCCGCCCGGGCATTGCTATGTGTATTTCACCTACGGCGTGCATTGGATGCTCAATTTCGTCTGCGAGGAGGATGGCTTTCCCGCCGCCGTTTTGATTCGCGGCATCATGCCGCAGGAAGGCCGGCCCATCATGCGCCGCCGCCGTGGTCGGGCTTCCGAGTTCGGACTCACGGATGGACCGGCAAAATTATGCCAGGCATTGTCGATCGAGCGCAGCTTCGACGGCCACGATCTCTGCCGGCCGACATCGCAGTTGTTCGTGGAAGAGGGCATGATTGCGGGAAATTTCAGCGTGACCGTTGGGCCTCGAGTGGGTTTAAATAATGTGCCAGAACCATGGAAGAGCATTCCATGGCGTTTCCGTATCGAATCCGTCCAATCCGACGAAACGAACGAAAACCCCAGGCGGAGGAACGAATGACGTATCAATCCATCGTGCTCGTCAAGCAAGTCCCCGACACGCGCAACATCAGCGGCGAGGTGATGACGGCCAAGGGCACCATGAACCGCAGCGCCCTGCCGGCGATTTTCAATCCAGAGGACCTGAACGCGTTGGAAATGGCGCTCCAGGTTCGGGAACAATACGGCGGAACGGTCACGGTCCTGACCATGGGACCGCTCAAAGCTGCTGAAGTCCTGCGCGAGTCTCTCTACCGTGGTGTGGATCGCGTGATACTGCTCTCCGACCGCGAGTTCGCCGGCGCAGACACCCAGGCAACGTCCTACACGCTGAAATACGCCGTAGAAAAAGCAGGGAATTTCGATCTGGTGTTTTGCGGCCGCCAGGCGATCGACGGCGATACCGCGCAGGTCGGTCCGCAGGTTGCGGAAAAGCTGGGACTGCCCCAGATCACGTATGCCGAATCCATCGTCAGCCTGGAAGCTGACGAAATCGTCGTGCAGCGGGCGTTCGATTTAGGCAGCGAACTGGTCAAATGCAAACTACCCTGCCTGCTCACCGTAGTCTCGTCCGCCAATCGACCGCGCCCCGCTTCGGCGCGGAAGCGCATCGCCAACAAACTCGCCGCCGTTCCGGCAGAATATCCCGGCCTGCTCGAAAAATGGCCGGAGTTCGAGACGGAAGAAGCCCTCGAAAAGTACCTGAGCGGGCACAACCTCAAGATCCCGGTCTGGAGCGCAGACGACCTCGATCTCGATAAGTCGCAGTTGGGATTGGCCGGTTCGCCCACGCAGGTTTACAAGGTGAATTTCGTCGTGTTGGAAAGCGGCGAGAGCAAAGAGATACCGGCGACTCCGGAAGGCATCAAGGAGTTGATCAACGAACTTGTAAAAGAATACGTTGTGGGTTGAGGACGAAGGAAAACCGGGATACGAAACGAACTTCGTATTCTCCGACAGGATAGACGCATGACAGAATCAAAAGACATCTGGATTTATATCGAACAGGAAGAAGACCGGATCGGCGACGTGAGTCTGGAGCTGCTGGCGAAGGGCCAGGAATTGGCGGCCACCCTGCAAAGCCAAGTCTGGGGTTTGTTGTGTGGTCATCAGGTCGAGAAGCTGGCCGAAAGCGTGATTCAATACGGCGCCGATCGAGTGCTGGTCGTGGATCATCCCGAATTGGCCCTTTACAGAACCCTGCCATACGCACGCGTGGCCATCGATTTGATCCGCCAACATCAGCCGTACATCTTCCTCATCGGCGCCACGCCGCTCGGGCGCGACCTGGCGCCGCGCATCGCCAGCGCCGTCCAGGTGGGGTTGACTGCCGACTGCACCGATCTGCAAATTGGAGATTACACCTCGAAGAAGGAAAAGCAGGAATATAAAGACTTGCTGTACCAGATTCGGCCCGCATTCGGCGGCAACATCATTGCCACGATCGTCAATCCCAAGACGCGACCGCAAATGGCGACCGTACGGCCGGGCGTGATGCAGGCCAACACGCCCGATGCGAACCGAAAAGGCGAAATCGATAACTTCGAACCCAGCTTCGAATCCAACGACTTTGCGCTCGAGGTGCTGAGCCGGGAGATACGCGAACCGAGCGTGAATCTGAAGGATGCACCCATCATCGTCGCCGCGGGCGGCGGGGTGCAGGGTGTGGATGAATTTCACCTGATCGAGGAACTGGCGCACATCCTGGGCGGAGAGGTAGGCGCCTCGCGCGCCGCTGTAGACGCCGGCCTCGTTTCCAGGGAACATCAAATCGGACAGACCGGCACCACGGTGCGCCCGCGTTTGTACATCGCCGCCGGAATCTCGGGCGCCATTCAGCACAGCACGGGCATGGACAAATCCAACAAAATCGTCGCCATCAACACCGACCCGGACGCGCCCATCTTCAAGGTCGCACATTACAAAATCGTCGGCGACGTCGCCGAAGTCCTGCCGCTGCTTATTCGCAACTTGCGCGAAAAAGCCAAATAACCGAGAACGAGATAGGGTAAACCAAGATGACGGAAAACTTTTTCCTCGACAACCTCGATCTTCAATTCCGCCTGGCGCAGCTCGACCTGAGAGACATTCTCGAGATCAAAGAGAAAGGCTACACGCTTCACGACGCATATACGGACGCTCCGCGTAACTACGCCGACGCCATCGATAATTTCCGCCTCCAATTGGAAATCCTGGGGGACATCAGCGCCAACATCGTCGCTCCCACGGCGGCCGAAGCCGACGAGAAGGGCGCCCAATATCTGGACGGCAACGTCGAATACGCCGACGTGACCAAAGAGGGCATCGAAGCCTTCAAACAGGCCGAGTTGATGGGCGCCATGTTACCCCGGGAATACGGCGGCCTGAACCTGCCGGAAACGATCTACCAGATGATGGTCGAGATCGTCTCCCGGGCGGAGGCGGGGTTGATGACCGTGTTTGGCTTGCAGGAAATCGCCGCCTCGATCAACGATTACGCCGACGAAGAAACCAAGGCGCGCATCCTGCCCCGCTTCGGACGTGGCGAAGTGAGCGGCGCCATGGTCCTGACCGAGCCCGACGCCGGTTCCGATCTCGGAAACGTGCAGACGAAAGCCAGCTACGATGAAGCAGCCGGGTTCTGGCGGCTGAACGGAGTCAAGCGTTTCATCACCAACGGCAATGCGGACGTGCAAGTGGTGTTGGCCCGCAGCGAGGAGGGATCGACCGACGCCCGAGGGTTGTCGTTGTTCGTCATCGAGAGAGACGAGAGTGTGCGCATCCGGCGCATCGAAAACAAACTCGGCATCCATGCCTCCCCGACCTGCGAGATTCAATACAGGGACACACCCGCCTGGCTCATCGGAAAGCGGCGCTTCGGGTTAATTCGCTACGCCATGGCGCTGATGAACGGCGCACGGCTGGCGGTCGGCGCACAGGCCGTGGGCATAGCCGAGTCGGCATACCGCTAGGCTTACAAGTTTGCCAACGAACGCTTTCAATTCAACCAACCGATCATGAAGCTGCCGGCCGTCTCGCGCATGCTGCTGTCCATGCGCGGGGAACTCGAAGCCAGCCGGGCGTTGATCTGTGAAGCCGGCGTCTGGGTGGACCGCCTCAAGGCCTACGAAGAACGCATCGCCGAGGGCGAAACAACGCTGCGCCAGGAAGCGAAGGTCGCCTCCAACCGGGCCGACGTACTCACGCCCCTCACCAAGTACTACACCACCGAGATGGCCAACCGGGTTTGTTACCTGGCGATGCAGATACACGGCGGCGTCGGCTACATGCGCGAGTTCAACGTCGAGCGCCACTTCCGCGACGTGCGCGTGACCAACATCTACGAAGGCACCAGCCAGATGCAGATCGTGGCGGCACTGGGGAAACTGCTGGGCCACGCCCTGGACGATCGACTCGATCAGTGGGCTTCGCAGGATTACGGAACAGACCTGGAGGATTTGAAGGAGCAGCTCGTCGACGCCACCGACTTATTGCAAAAGGTGACGGACGTTTTAAAGGAGAAAGAACGCGACCTCATCGATTACTACGCCGTCGATCTGGCCGACATCGCCGCTTACGTGGTCAACTCCTGGCTGCTGCTCCAGGACGCACTCCAGTCCGAACGCAAAGGCGAGCTGGCCCGCATCTACATTACGGAACACCTGCCGAAAATCCATGCCGCCGGTGAAACCATCCTCGCCGCCAATGAAAAGCCCCTGATGGCACGGGAAAAGGTTTTGGCTGAGAAGTTCTAGCCTGCCAGGCAGGTCGATCGGCTGATCTGGATCCTCAGCCGGCAATAAACGCAGCACGAGAGACGATTTTCATTTCGGCCGACGTACGGGTTGCCGCTTGTGCCCAGGCGGGTGAATTCTCATAACAGCATAGTACGTCGACACGTTCACGGGTTAATAATAAGAAGTAATTCTCCATATCGCACATAGATCTTGTATTGGTGGATCGGGAGTATTGAAATGGGACTTTTATCGGGTAAAACCGCATTGATTTTCGGCATCGCCAACGACCACAGCATCGCGTGGGGCATCGCCCAGGCGTTTCACCAACAAGGAGCCCGTCTCGGCTTCAGCTACGCCGGAGAAAGCTTGGAACGGCGCGTCCGGCCGCTCGCCGATTCGATCGGAGTCTCTTTCGTCGAACCGTGCGATGTGACCAACGACGATGAAATTCAAACCGTGATGGACAAAGCCGGGGAAGCCTTCGGTCAGATCGACGTTCTGGTCCACGCCATCGCTTTCGCCAATCGGGAAGATCTGATGGGACGTTTCCACGAGACGAGCCGCTCGGGTTTTCATCTGGCAATGGACATCAGCGTATTCTCCTTGATCGCATTGGCGGGCGCCGCCGCGCCGCTCATGTCCAGGGGCGGATCGGTGCTCACGCTGACCTTCTACGGCGGGCAGAAAGTCATCCCCAATTACAACGTCATGGGAGTCGCGAAGGCGGCGCTCGAAGCCTCGACTCGCTACCTGGCCGCCGATCTCGGTCCGCAAGACATCCGAGTCAACGCCATCTCCGCCGGCCCGGTGCGCACGCTCTCCGCGTCCGGGATCAGCGGTTTCAAGGACATGTATCGCCAATACGCTTCACTGACTCCGCTGCGGCGCAACATCTCGCCGGACGACGTTGGCGGAGCCGCAGTATGGCTGGCATCGGACCTGGCAAGAAACGTCACCGGGGAAGTCATTTTCGTCGACTCGGGTTACAATATCCTTGGTCTGACCGGTCCACAAGAAGAATAGCGACGGGAAAATCAAAGTTGGATCGACACTCGTGATCAACAATTACCTCGATGAATTTCTCCTGCGAAACGACCCTGAGAGCCGTCACTTTCGCTCGAGACTGACCCGATCCGTCTTTATCGGTTTCTACACGGTCCTCGGTATATGGTTGATCGCAGACATCGTGTTTACATTCGTGCTCTCGGATCGCTCCACATCTGCGATGGCCATCGACCTGGCCATTATCTTCATTCTCGCTGCAAGCGGCGCATTGTCATACAGAACTATGAATCAGGGGAATGTGGATCGCGCGGCCATGATCTTGTCCGCGCTCATCCTCATCCTCACGCTGATCTGTACGCTTCTATTTCCCCAACAAATCTACATTCTCAGCGTCGCATATCTGGTGGGCATTCTACTGGCCGGCATTACGCAAGGCGGCAAGTCGGCCTTCATTTTTGCGGGTCTTTCATTCGCCGCCATCAGCATCGCCTGGTGGCGGGTTTATTTAATGTACGGGGAATTGGATCCGCTTTTCGATGGCCCGATTGGTGTGTTCTTCATCATCGGCCAGGCGACGCTGTATTTTGGCTTCGCCGGCATTCTGCAATCGCTGGCGGATTACATCCGGGAGACGGTCGAACGCTTATCCGCCCAAACCGAACAATTGACCCAAATGGCGCTCACCGATCCGCTGACCGGTCTTTCAAACCGCCGCCACATTCTCGATCAAATGGAGCGGGAATTCACCCGCGCGAGACGTTATCGCCGCCCGCTCAGCCTGGTTTTCATCGACATGGATGGTTTCAAACCGATCAACGACCACTTTGGGCACATCTTCGGCGATGATATTCTGCGCGGCGCCGCCGTATCTCTTTCCGGCGTGCTGCGCTCGACAGACTTGTTGGCTCGTATCGGCGGTGACGAATTCGCCATCCTGCTGCCCGAGACCACGATCGGCGGCGCGCAGGGAGTGGTGACGAAACTGCGCAAGGCGCTTTCAGCGTACAGCCGGCATTTGGGCGCATCGATTCCTCGAGTTGGACCAGCTTCCCCTTTTCAATTCCACAAGAAGGAACCCTCGCCGGAATTGAGGTCCGTGATGCGAGTGGAATGACGAGCGATTTACTCCCCGCCGTCAACGGATAGAACGGAAGACAATCACAGGCAACAAGACGAAAGGCAACGAGGTGAGCCAATGGTACATAGTGCTTACGTCCAGGTTTCCACCCGCGGTCATGCCGACATGCACGATATCACCCGAGATGTCGCGCAGGCATTGGCGGATACCGGCGTACGAAACGGCTTGGTCACGGTGTTCACGGCTTCTTCGACGAGCGCGCTCACGACGATCGAGTACGAAAGCGGCGCTCTGGCAGACTTGAAGCGCACCCTGGATGAGATCGCGCCTCCGAATCGCGACTACAAACACAATCTTCGTTGGGGAGACGGCAACGGCCATTCCCATCTGCGCGCTGCGTTGATGAAACCGTCGCTCTCCATACCCGTCATCGACGGCCGCATGACCCTGGGAACCTGGCAGCAGATCCTGTTCATCGACTTCGACGTACGGCCCAGGCAGCGTGAACTTGTGATACAAATCATAGGAGACGATGAGTAGAAGGATCTGTCGATCCGCCGTAGAGGAGCACTCGTATTGAGCCCGGAATCCCAACCCCGCCTGCTGGCCGTCATGGCCCATCCCGATGATGAGAGTTTCGGCGTGGGAGGCACGTTGGCGCTGTATGCACAACGCGGCGTCGAAGTCTATCTGATCTGCGCCACGCGCGGCGAAGCGGGCGATGTGGACGATTCGCTGCTGCGGGGTTACGACGATGTCGCCATGCTGCGCGAAGACGAACTGCGCTGCGCAGCCGGCATATTGGGCTTGAAAGAAGTCTATTTCCTGGATTACCGTGATTCGGGAATGCCCGGTTCGGCGGACAATCGGCATCCGAAGGCGCTCGCTGCTGCGCCGCTGCAGGAAGTCGCCGCGCGCGTGACGTCCTTGATGCGCAAGATTCGACCTCAGGTAGTGATCACCTTCGATCCTTACGGTGGTTATGGTCATCCGGACCATATTGCGATCCAACGTGCCTGCACCGAAGCTTTCCATGCCGCCGGGAACCCGCAGGCGTATCCCGATGGATTAGATCCCTACCAGCCGCAGAAATTGTATTACCACACCTTCCCGCGCGGCGCGACTCGCATGCTCGTGCGCTTGATGCCGCTGTTCGGAAAAGATCCGCACCGGTTCGGCCGCAATGAAGACATCGATCTGGTCGAGGTGGCTTCGAAGGATTTTCCGATCCACGCCAGGATCAACGTCAGCAAGGCGCTCGATGCGAAGGAGCGCGCATCGGCCTGTCACTCGAGTCAGAATTCCGCCCCGGGAGGCGGTTTCGTCAATTGGATCTTTCGACTCTTCTCTCGGCACGAAGGCTTCATGCGTGCGTATCCCCCGGCAAACAAACACACCCGCGAGAAAGATCTCTTCGAAGGCGTCTCGTTCGTTCGCTGTGATCCTGACTCATCCCCTTCGACGATCGCAGCCAGTTGAAGAACTTCAGAATTCCGATTGGATAGGCACCATCCTGCACGTCGAAGCGCACGAGGTCCTGACCCGTACAAAAGTCATTAGACGACGTGATTCTCGCATGGTATGATACCGAGGTTTTCGTATCCGAAACCTTGCACGAAATGGGTAACGTATGCCGTTCGACGAATACCTGAGTCAGAAACCACCAAACCAATTCAATTTACCGCAGCGCATCCATCGTCTCAGCGAGCTTTCTTACAACTTATGGTGGACCTGGCATGCCGAAGCGGAGCGCGCCTATCGCTTCATCGATCCCGTCACCTGGGAAGGCACACGCCACAACCCCGTTCGCTTCCTGCGCCAAGTAGAGCGTCAAAAGCTCGATGCAGCCACACGGGACAGCGGCTACCTTGAAATTTATGATCGAGTCATCCGGGCCTTCGACGAGTATATGGCGGACACCAAGCAGACCTGGTACATCGACACCCATCCCGAACGGATTCACCAACCTATCGCCTATTTTTCCACGGAATTCGGCCTTCACGAGACTCTACCGATCTACGCCGGTGGTCTGGGCGTCCTTTCCGGAGATCATCTAAAAGAAGCCAGCGATCTCGGTATCCCCCTGGTGGCGGTTGGGTTTCTCTATACGCAAGGCTACTTCATCCAACACATTACCGAGGATGGCTGGCAGGAAGCCGAATACAAGAATCTTTCCTTTCAAGATTTACCCGTTTTCCCGGTCGTCGACGAGCACGGCGACAAACTCACGGTCAACGTCCCGCTTGGAGAGCGCGAGGTCCAGGTTTGTATGTGGCGCGTTCAGGTCGGTCGGACGCCGCTGTATCTGCTCGATTCGAACGTCGAACAGAATCGCCAATCCGACCGCAATTTAACAGCCAGGCTCTACACCAGCGATCTCGATTCACGCATATCCCAGGAGATCATCCTCGGCGTCGGCGGTGTGAGAGCGCTGCGGGCGCTGGGCTTCAATCCCTGCGCCTGGCACATGAATGAAGGCCATTCGGCATTCATGGCGCTGGAACGAGTGCGCGAGATGACCGCCAGCGGAACGTCCTTCGATACCGCCCTGGAAAAAGTCAGAGCCACCACGATCTTTACCACCCACACCCCTGTTCCTGCGGGACACGACGAATTTCCTCTGGCATTGATCGATCAGTATTTCGAAAAATATTGGCCGAAACTCGGCCTGGATCGAGATTCCTTCATCAACCTGGCGCTGCACACCCAGAAATGGGGCGAACGCTTCAGTATGGCGATCCTGGCTTTCCGCATGTCGGAACATTGCAACGGCGTGTCCGAACTGCATGGCCGCGTGGCGCGGAAAATGTGGGCCTTTCTATGGCCCGATCGACCCGTCGAAGAAGTCCCCATCGGCCACATCACGAACGGGATCCACTCATCCACCTGGGTGGCACGCCGCATGGGCGAACTGTTCAAGGAGTTCCTGGCCGCGGATTGGGAGAAACACCTCGACGACCCTCTACTCTGGGAGTACATCGATCGCATTCCCGATCACGCACTATGGGACGTTCGCCGCCATCTGAAACGCAAGATGACCGATTACCTGCGGGAACGCGCCCGCCCACAGTGGCTGTGCGGAAATGACCATCCGGTCCAGGTCATCGCGAGCGGCGCCTTGCTCGAGCCTTACGCGCTGACGATTGGATTCGCCCGCCGTTTTGCCACATATAAACGCGCCGATTTGATTCTGCGTGACGTGGATCGCCTGCTGCGTTTGCTCAACCGGCCGGACATGCCCGTTCAGTTGATCTTCGCCGGTAAAGCTCATCCGGCCGATGATCCGGGGAAACTTCTGATTCAGGAAATATACCGTCAGGTCAAACGCGCCGAGAACGGCGGCCGTTTGGTTTTCGTCGAAGACTACGACATGAATCTGGCGCGCTATTTGATACAAGGCGTGGACGTGTGGCTCAACACACCCCGCCGCCCGAACGAAGCCTCCGGCACGTCGGGGCAAAAAGCCGCTTTGAACGGCGTATTGAATTTCTCGATTCTGGACGGGTGGTGGATAGAGGGCTACGACGGTGAGAACGGCTGGGCAATCGGCACGTTGACGGATTTCGATACTCCGGAAGCCCAGGACGAGGCGGACGCCGAGAGTCTCTATCAAGTTTTAGAGAACGAGATCATTCCGTTATATTACCAGCGCTCGGCGGACGACCTGCCAGGCGAGTGGCTGCGAAGGGTGAAACGTTCCATTCAGTCGCTCGCGCCGCGTTTCAGCATGCGTCGGATGGTGAAGGAATACGTCAACAATATGTACTTGCCGGCGCTTCCGAATTGTAAGAAAAAAGATTACGAATAAATTCGATGCTCGATCTCCTCGCAATAAACCCGGCTTTTATGCCCCTGGTAATCTTTTTCCTGCGCGTGACGGATATGTCGCTGGATACGCTGCGGGTTCTGTTCGTCATCCGGGGACGCAGGCCGTTCGCATGGATCTTCGGATTCATCCAATCCGCACTCTGGGTGATCGCCATCACCAGCGTGCTCAGCAATCTGGACAATCTCTTCAACCTCATCGGATACGCCGGTGGTTTCGCCACGGGCAACGTCGTAGGCATGATGATCGAGGAGCGTCTGGCTGTTGGCTTCAGCCACGTCCGCATCATCAGCTCCCGGCGGGGAAGCGCCATCGCAGAGGCACTTCGCCATGCCGGACACGCCGTAACGGAGATTTCGGGCCGGGGAAAAGACGGAACCGTTTCCGTCTTGAACTGCAGCGTAAAACGCCGCAAAGTGAGAACCGTACGAAAGAGCATCAACGAAATCGATCCGGATGCCTTCGTCACCGTCGAGGACATCCGCCCGCTCCACCGAGGCTACTGGAGAGGCTGAGTGGAGAAGGCCGGATAAGATGCGCGTCGGCTATCCCATCGTCACACTTCTCGTGACCATCGTTCTCGCCAGCCTCGTCGGATTCGCAGGCGTTACCCTTCCCCCCGCGCCGACCGTGGCCTGGTCTGCGATTTCCAGCGGTATCGTCCCCATCCTCATCTTCCTGCTGCGCACCAGCGATCTGACCATTTCCACGATTCGCACGTTGACCATCGTGCAAGGACGCAGAACTACGGCCTGGCTGCTCGCCTTCCTTCAATCCTCTCTGTTTGTGGTCGGTGTTGCGGGTGTCCTGGAAGATCTCGACAATCCCTGGAATCTCGCAGCATATGCCCTTGGTTTCGCCTTCGGGAACGTGCTGGGGATGGCAATCGATTCGAAGATTGCACCCGGACACATCCTGCTGCGGATCACCTCATCGAATCTGGGTGAAGCGTTGAGCACACATCTCCGCGCAGAAGGTCACGGGGTGACCGAACTATCCGGCACGGGTTTGATGGGGACGGTGCACACGCTGCTCACGTTCGTTCCCCGCAAGGAACTCTGGCACGTCAAGCGCCAAATCCTGGAAATCGATCGGAACGCTTTCATCACCATGGAGCCGGTTCGGCAGTTGCAGGGAGGCTGGAAAACTTGAAATAATTATTACAATTAGAAACGTTATTCTATCGAGCTTCGAAAATAAATCACCCTCTCAAGCTAAGAAAATATATTCCACCTCTTTCCTGAATTTATGGAGTACAACCCTGTCTCGTTATAGGAACAATTTCAAAATTAAAAATATCCTTCCAATGTGAATAATAGCTAACATCCGGAAGTAATCCATTATTGGAATCGAAATATTGATCGAAAATCAGTCGAAATGTATTCACGGGTGTAATTGTAGGGTAAAGTGCATCTGTTCCTCCACCAGGCAAATAATATGCATTTAAAATATTTGTCCTTCTGTAATCATTTACGGTCTCCACACCTCCATGATCCCCTTGTATCACAATAATTGGAGGTATATCTGAATGATTCAAAATATTGTCGATCGAGTCAATGATTCTTGAGTTCACATATTCAACTTGTCCTCGATAACCAACAATATTGTCAGTTTGATTCGGCACGAAATCTCCACTCGCACTAAATATATATGGTTCGTGGGGAATGGTGATATGGGCGAAAACAAATTTTGGGCCTTGGATTGAAGGCACCGTACTCAGTTTGTCAAGATTGTACTCAATACGCATGTATCGATCGTAACTTGCTGACTCGTCAATTAATTTCTTCATTCTATCTTGCAGCAGTGTTTCTGCATCTAAAATGATCAGACCCGCTGTCGTACGGATGAAGACGGCTTCAGGTTCTCGTACTCCAGCTTGAAACAAACGATCTTCCTGATTTTGATCTCTGTATGAAAAATAAACATCTGCATGGGCCCAATTGGTTGGCGGAAATGCGGTTGCGAATGCTACGATTTTGTATCCTATTTTTTTCAACAGACTAGTGACTAGATTTTCCTTTATCACCTGCTCAAATCCGTTAAGATCATCGAATTGATAAAATTCATGAAGATATGCCATGTTTAACGAAGATCCGAGGGATAAACGAGTATATGTATAATTACTATGACTGCAGCGGGCAATATAAAACCCGCGTTCCTCCAAA